>JANMLE010000103.1:0-1287 GCA_031372385.1 Planctomycetota bacterium
TGTGCGGTGTGGAAGCGTTTGGCGTGACCGTCATCGGCGGGCACGAGGACGCCGTGCAGGCCCGGTTGAGATTCGTCGGCGGATGCATCGCCGATCTGACCGCCAGCCGGATCAGTCCGGCCGTCAGCCGGTCACTGCAAGCGTGGTCCGCCGCGGGATGCGTGACGTGCGACATGCACAACCGCGAAGTCCGGCAGTTCGCTCCCTCAGACCGACTTCGGTTCGGACCGTCGCCGCTGGAGTTGGCGCGCCAGCCGGGTGCCGACATCGAACAACTCAAGAAGGATGTCTTCGGCCAGTTCGTGCCGATGGAAACCGTGCCGGTCGATGGGTCCGGCCCCGACGCATTGACCCGTGAGCTGACAGACTTCGTCGACTGCGTCCGAACCGGACGAACACCGCATGTCGACGGTGAACAAGGTCTGGCGGCGATGCAAGTCGCCGACGCGATCCTCAAGAGTGTCGCCGAACATCAATGGGACGGTCACGCCGACGGAGCGATCGGCCCCTGTCCACTCGTGCCAGCCGCGCCGGCTCGCCGCCACGCGGTTAAACACTTCCGTGCCGCCGATCATTTCAATTCGGCGAGCTTCGCGGCCACTTCTTCGACGTGGCCGTCGACTTTGACCTTCGGCCAGACGGCCGCAATCTTGCCGGTCTTGTCGATCAGAAATGTCGCGCGTTGGATGCCCATCGATTTCTTGCCGTACATGTTCTTCTCAACCCACACGCCGTACTTCTCGGCGAGTTCGTGCGATTCATCGGCGAGCAGCGGAAACGGCAGCGAGAACTTCGCGGCGAATTTCTGGTGCGACTCCACGGTGTCGGTGCTGACACCGAGCACGACCGTTTCCGTCGACTGGAACCGGCCGATGTGATCGCGAAATCCGCAGGCCTCCGTCGTGCAGCCGGGGGTGTCGTCGCGCGGGTAGAAGTACAGGACGACGTTCTGCCTCCCTTGGAATTGGCTGAGCTTGTAGCGGCCTTCCGGATGGGCCGGCAGATCGAAGGCGGGAGCCTTGGCTCCCACGGCAGGTATTGCCGATTCTGACATGACGTCTCCCTGGTTTGAAAAAGTGGGGAAGGGGCTGGGCCCCGAATTCGAGCCGATCCCACCAGAGTTCAACAACTCTCCCATCGACGCACAAGCGCCGCGTGCCAACTCGACGGGGCGCGCGGGACCGGGCTCTGCCAAACCGCTGAGGGGCTATCCGAGAAGGGGTCGGGAGTCTTTTTCACGCCGCACGACATTGCTCAACAACGCTCGAATCGAGACTGTGCGGCATG
>JANMLE010000982.1:0-3262 GCA_031372385.1 Planctomycetota bacterium
TGCTGGCTGCCGCCGACTGGGATTTGGTGGTTCTCGATGAAGCTCACCATGCTCGCCGCAAGTCGCCGGGCACGACGCAGGAGGGCGGTCCGAACAACCTGCTCCGGCTGATGCACCAGCTTCGTCCCAAGTGCCGTTCACTGCTCCTGCTGACCGCCACACCCATGCAGGTTCACCCGGTTGAACTGTGGGATTTGCTGCGTCTATTGGGCCTGCCTGCACGGTGGGAACTTCAGCGAGACTCGTTCCTGCGGTACTTCGCCGAAGCGAGTGGGCATCCATCCCACGTGACGATGGAGTTCCTCGCGGGGATGTTCCGCGAGACGGAAGCCGAGTTCGGTGAAGTTTCCGAAGAACAGGTGAGCAAACTCGTCAGCAATGTGACTCCGCTGGGATGCCGGAAGCTGCTGCGGGCGTTGCGAGACCAGAGTGGCATTCCGCTGAAACGCCTCGACGCGCCTCAACGAAAGGGAGCGTTGGAAATCCTGCGGCGTTTCAGCCCCGTCCGCTACCGGATGTCTCGACACACCCGCAGTCTGTTGCGCGAGTATTACCGCCAGGGACTGCTGTCGTCCCCCATCGCCACCCGCGACGTGCGCGATCGCGCCATTGAGATGACCGCCTCGGAGAAGGCTTTGTATGACGCTGTCGAAGAGTACATCAGCCTGTCCTACGACAACGCGGCTCCCGAGAAGCGGTCTTCGGTCGGCTTCGTGATGACGATCTATCGCCGCCGGTTGGCCAGTTCCTTCTACGCGCTAAAGCAAACGCTCACCAAACGACTCACGAAGATGGTAGCCTTCGACGAGGAAGATCTGTCCGATGACGAAGAGGTCGAAGAGGTTTTGGACGTCGATGAAGCCAACGAGACCGCAGCCCTCGTATTTGAAGAAAAAGCGTCGATCAACGATCTCCTGAAGAAGATCGCCAAGGTGGGGACGAACTCGAAGGCTCGCGTACTGAAGGAACAGCTCGAACAGGCGTTCTCCGACGGCTACGACTCGGCGATTGTGTTCACGCAGTACACCGACACGATGGACTATTTGAAGGAACACGTCGCGGCGGAGTTTCCGCGTCTGCCGGTCGCCTGCTATTCGGGGGGCGGGGGGCAACTTCGTGATTCGGGCGGATTCTGGACGCCGTGCTCCAAGGAGCAGATCAAACAGCGTTTGAAGGCCGGCTCGATTCGCCTGCTGGTTTGCACGGATGCCGCAGCCGAAGGGTTGAACCTGCAATCCTGCGGCGTCCTCGTCAACTACGACTTGCCGTGGAACCCGATGAAGGTCGAACAGCGCATCGGCCGCATCGACCGCATCGGCCAACGCTACGCCGCGATCGGCGAAGGGAAGATCCGGATCATCAATCTGGCGTATCAAGAGACCGTCGAAGCCGACGTGTACTTTGCCTTGGGTGCGCGCATTCAACTGTTCGAGGGTGTTGTCGGCCGACTCCAGCCGATCCTCAGTGCGCTACCGAAACAGTTCGAGGCCATCGTTCTGGAGCGGCCAGAGCACCGAGCCGCCGCCCGGCAACGACTGCTTGCGGAACTGGATCAGGCCACCCGCGAGGCCGAACACTCCAGCATGGACATCGACGAAGTCGCCGTGGAAGCCTTGGAGATTCCCGTTCTGCCGCCGCCGTCTCTGACGCTGGAAGAATTGGATGCAGCACTGAAGCGAGCTGATGTTCTGCCACCGGGTATCGAATTACATCCGCTGGACTACCGTTCCTACGGTCTGAAGTTACCGGGATTCGATCGCTCAATTCGCGTGACGACTTCCGCCGACGTGTTTGAAGACCACTTCGAGAGCCACGACTTTCTGTCACTAGGGGGCCAAGTCTTCGAGAGTCTTGCCGGCGACGGGACAGCGGAAGTGGAGACGACGAATGCGAACGATCAGCATCACGGGCGTCTCTGGCTTCTCAAAAATGTCGAGACCGGCGACTGCTGTTTTGTGGCCCGACAGGGAGCAGACGTTGTTCCCGTGACCTCACTGTCGATGCTGCTCGAATCTCTGGACGATCCCTCCGACCCCGGTTCGGTGGAAATTCCGGCGGATTTCCAAGGTGCGAACGTCTATTGCCTTGCTTGATGACCATCTCGTGGATTCGATTACCCAAACAGCCATCACGGAAAAAACATTGTCCCGATTCACGCGGCGCATTTTCGTTGGCGGGCGGTTCGCCACAATTGCGGCTGGCGAGCGATCGGCACCGGGTGCGACCATCGGGGGCCGGACACCGGGATCAACGCGGCAAGGCTGATCCTACGATGCCAGCGTGGGCGATGCGTCAGACTACGGTGGACCCCATTGTCTAGGCCAGAGAACGACTTTTATTAGGGAGACTGGCGGCAGCCAGGCTCTGGCTCTCGCGGGTGGGGGCAGCGGCGGAGCGCAGGTGAGCGCAGCGAGCCGGAGCGGAACCGTTGCCGCCGCAACAGCAAAGACGATGAGCGCCGTCCAGACTCGAGTGCGGCGATGATTCAGATCAGCCACATCCACCTCATGCTCCGACGCCTGGCCCCCGGCAAGCAACGCGAGTTCAATGATGCCACCGCGGCGTAAAACACTGACAACACAGCACAAAGTTTCCGGATAGCCTTTCAGAGCACGGATTGCGGAGATGAACCCCCGCAATCCGGATTCATCCCATGATTCTGGGATCGCCGAGTCCGTCACGGATTCGGAAACCGAAGTTGCTTCTGCAAGAACTCGAACGTTCCCTGGCCGTGGATCTCGTGCAGGCCGTCGAAGAATTCGATCTCGGTGCGGTCGCCGATGCGGAGCGTGTCGTACAGGCGGCGGACCTTCGCGTATTCGTAGGCCACCCATTCGTCCGGCGCGACGCCGTCGCCGTGGCCCCGTTCGACCATGAACGGTCGCGGAGCCAGCAGCGCGACCATCTCGGCATAGTTGAAGGTCGAGCCCATGTCGAAGTACGGCATCTCCCATTCGACTGTGAACATGAAGCTGTAATTGGCGTCGGTCGACGCGATCTTGCGGGCCCAGTCGTTGAAATCGGCCGAGCAGATCGACAGGCAGTAGCGATCGAGCAGCGGCGGGATGCGGACCGCTGTTTCGCCGCCGTAGCTCAGGCCGTAAAACGCGATCCGCGTCCGGTCGACCTGCGGCAGTGATGACAGCCAGTTGAGAATCTGCTGATGCTGCGCGAGGATGAACGAGAACAACGACCCCTTCACCGAGTTCGCCTTGCGGCTGAGGAACCGGTACTTGTCCTCACCGCGATACGGATTGTGCGG
>JANMLE010000983.1:0-1563 GCA_031372385.1 Planctomycetota bacterium
TGATCCGACGCTGCTGGATCCGTGACGCGGGAGAATCCAGTCGTTCCAAGTTCACGCCGTAGCTGAACTCGCAAGAGTTCAGTGGATTGCGAAAACGGGCTGAATTCTTGAGAATTCAACGACGGTAAGTCGCGAACTTGAACGTACTGAAATTGCAATCAACGGAACCTCTACGGCAAGACAGTCAGCACTGCGGCGGGATTGAGGCTTCCCGAGCGGAATCCGTCCAGGTCGAGCGTCACGTAACGAAACCCGAGGGCATGCAGCTTCGCGCGGATCTTGTCCCGCAGGGCAGGGGACGACAGCGTGTCGATCGCGTCACTCGGAAGTTCGATGCGGGCCAAGTCGTTCGCTTCACAGCGGACACGGAGTTCTCGCAGGTTCAGTTCCTGCCGCAGGAATTGTTCGGCCTCGTCGATCCGTTGGACACGCTCGGGCGTCACCTCGACCCCATAGGCAATCCGGCTGGAAAGGCAGGGGGTGGCGGGCTTGTCCCAGACGGGCAGATCCCACAGCCGCGCCAATTCACGCACGTCGGACTTGCTGAACTCCGCCTCAATCAGTGGCGACCGAACTTGGAACTCAGACGCCGCCTGCATGCCGGGGCGATAGTCGCCGCGGTCGTCCAGATTGGCACCGTTGACGAGGACGTCGACTCCGAGAGACGGTGCCAGTTCCTTCAGGCGCGTGTACAGCTCCGTCTTGCAGAAGTAACACCGGTTGACGGGGTTTTGCAGGTAATTGGGGTCCGAGAACTCACGCGTCTGAACCACCACGTGACGGATGCCGATCGCCGCCGCCATCTCGATCGCCAGATCCTGCTCGCCGACGGCCAAGCTGGAACTGACGGCGGTCACGGCAACCGCATCGTCACCGCATGCCAACTGGGCGGCCTTGGCGACGACGGTGCTATCCACACCGGCGGACAGCGCGACGGCAACCCGACCGTATCCCCACAGGATTTCCAGCAGTCGGTCCCGCTTGCGTTCGATCTCCGTGGGAACTGTCGACATGATCGCAAACCGGTCTATTCAGGGCAGGGGAGGAAAAACGAACATTTCGGACGGTTTCGAGGTTTGAGGTTATCGGTTTGAGTACTCACCCACAATCTGCGAACTGTGGCGATCCGGTGAATCGGCGAAAGCCTGCCGAGTCTGTCGCGATTGGCAATTGTGGCGTATACTCCTTCGCCGTGAAGCGCGTCCGTGCCGACGCGATGCCAATCCTTGCCGACTTTGTTGGAATCAATTCCATGCGACAAATCGCTCCGATCATTCGCGTGAGCTGCTGCTCGTTGGTGGCTGTTCTGGTCGTGACCATCGCGATGGCCGCGGTCACTCCGGATCAGAAGAAGGAGTTGAAGGACATCGACTCCGACCTCAACAAGGTTTCGGGGCTGATCACGCGAAAGAAGTACGACGAAGCCGAGTCGGAGTTGAAGGGGCTGGAACAGCGCCTGGAAAAGCTGATCAAGGAAGGCAAGGTTCCCGAAACCGATCCCGCGGTCAAGCCGGTTCGACTGCAACTCGACAAGGAAAAAGCGAAGCTCGGCAAGGCCAGCGG
>JANMLE010000992.1:0-6378 GCA_031372385.1 Planctomycetota bacterium
CTGCCGGGCATAGTCGTCATTGTCCATCGCCCACTTCGTGGAGAAGACCGGTTCGCCCCCCAACGTCGACGTGGAGACCATCAAGAGTGCGATGGCCATGTGAATCGCAATGCCGATTCGCACGGATGGTCGGTCACTTCCCACGATGCGCACACTTCTCCGATCAAGGATGAGCGGGGGGAACCGACCAGCGGGCTTCTCACAGCATCGTCCCGACGTCGACCACTGATGACCCGATATTGCGCTGATCACGGTCTTTTCAGTTCTGTCTGCATCGCCCGGATTATTCACCACGAAAAACACGAAAGACACGAAAGGGAAGAACAGTCGGGAGTTCAGATCCCGAGTGACCGCCTTGTCACGACGAGCAATGTCTTGAGATGCACTCACGCAACTCTCTTCATTTTCGTGTCTTTCGCGTATTTCGTGGTTCCTCATGAATCATTCGGGATCGGCGGAACCTGCGGCGGCAATCTCGTCTGATCGCAGCTTTTCCCGCGATTACCGACCCCCCCTTGCGGTTTGATCGTCGCGGGAGCTACCATTTCACCCGGTTGAAAATGGCTTTTGCCGATCAGGTTCGGCGACTGGGGTTGGGATGTTGTGCGGGAAGCGATTGATGAGCATTCGGTATCGGCCAAGACTCTGCGGAGTGCTGGTCGTGCTGTGCTGTCTCGTCGGCTCGGTCCGCTCGGCGGATGCCAGTTGCGGTGACCATTTGGCAATGCCGGGGAATCAGGCCGTTTCGAATCCTCCCACTGGTTGGCATCACGCGGGGCTTCCGCAGACGTTGCCATCGCGGTTGCCGGTTCCATGTCACGGACCGGAATGTCGCGGGATGCCGTCGCTGCCAAGTCCGGCCGATGTTCCCGCGGTTTCCTCCCCGCTCCGGCAGGTGTTTGTGCCGCCGGAGTTGTTGGTGCTCGCGTTGGTGAACAACGTTGATGGGGGAATGCCGAACGACGGATTGCCGCTCCAGACCGGTTTCCGTCAGCGTGTGGATCGTCCGCCCGAGGGGTGTTGAACGCTGGCCCGGCGGAGCGCCGATGAATGGCGTTTCAGCCGGGTTGATCTGATCCCGAGATGATGATCGGAAGGGAATCCGGGTTCTTGCGGTCGTTGGGTCGCAGTTCAATGGACCTGCGCCGCGGCGCGGGAATGGAATGTCACACATCATTGAAGGGATTTTCCGTTTGCCCACGCGCGGTGCGTTCGTTGCCGCCGCGTTTCCCCAGTCGGCTTTCGCGGGAATCGTCTGATTCACCGGGACTGCACTCATTGCCTCCCGTCATTTGTTCCCCATTGTTTCTTTTGTTTTTTGGAGTCTGTCATGCCTTCTTCGAATCGTTTCCGTCGTTCGCGGGGATTCACCCTGATCGAACTGTTGGTGGTGATCGCGATCATCGCCGTCCTGATCGCGTTGTTGCTGCCCGCCGTGCAGCAGGCGCGCGAGGCGGCCCGGCGCACCCAGTGCCGCAACAATCTCAAGCAGATCGGCTTGGCGATGCACAACTACATGAGCACCCACACGGTGCTGCCGTTCGGCAAGGGGGCCAGCTATGCCGGTGTCCCGGTGTTCGCCCGGTGGTCGCAGCACGCGATGATCCTGCCGTACATCGACCAGGCCCCGCTGTACAACAGCATGGACTTCAACTTCCCGCCGAGCACCCCCGGCATGGGTGGGGTCGTCGCGTTCATGCCGGCATTCAACAGCGCGTCGGCGGCCAATGGTGCTGCCAGCCAGACCGTGATCCCCGCCTTCATGTGTCCCTCGGATCTCGCCCCCAGCGATCCCTGGCGGGCTCAGAACAATTACGCGGGGAACCAGGGGGGATGGCTGTGCGACCGCGGCGATGCTCCGGGTGCGGCCACCGACGTTTCGCCCGCCGAAGTTCAGACCGGGGTCTTCTATTGGCTCAGCCGCTGCAACGCGGCGTCGTTCACGGATGGCATGAGCCAGACAATGATGTTCAGCGAGAAGGTCCGGGGGCAGGGGACGCCGGATGTGAAGTCGGACTTGTACGTGATCGCCGCCCAGACATCACTGGCCGCGACCTACAGCACCTGCCAGGCGGTCAACCCCGCCACGGGCACGCCACTGACCAGCAAGTGGGGCTACAGTTGGGTCATGGGTGAGAACTGCTGCACGCAATACAACCATGTTGCCACGCCGAATTCGAAGAGTTGCGGCGGGACGGGTTTCACCGGCACGATGACCAACATGGCGATGCAGGTCTCCGCCGGCAGCCGCCACACCGGAGGCGTTCATGCGATGATGGCCGACGGATCGGTGCGGTTCGTCTCGGACAACATCGATCTGAATGTCTGGCGCGCGTTGGGAACCCGCGCCGGCGGTGAAGTCGTCAGCCAAGAGTGACCCGGATTCCGTTTCGTGGGGATCGCTCATGATGGCCAATCGCCTCGTTCGCCTGAGCGTGGCGGCGCTCTTCGCCGCCACGCTCACCACCTCGGGATGCGGAACAAGGACGCCGGATCACACCCCCAGTGTGGCATCGGCCGAGGACGCGGTTCGTCACGGACTGGATGCTTGGAAGGCGGGCCAGTCCCCCGGTGAAGTGCCGGGAACCAAGCCGGTCATCCACGTCACCGACACCGGACGCAAGCCGGGCCAGTCGCTCGAAAGTTATCAGATCCTCGGCGAAACCCGCGGCTCGGCGGGGCGGACGGTCGCCGTGACGCTGCGGTTGGTCAATCCGTCGGAAGAGGTCAAAGCCCGGTACATCGTCGTGGGAATCGATCCGCTCTGGGTGTTCCGGCAGGAAGACTATGAACTGCTGATGCACTGGGACCACCGCATGCCCGCGACGATGCCGGAGGACGATGAGGCACGTCGCGACGAAACGCCGACTGAAACACCAGCGAATAATGAATAGCCCGGATTGCTCATGATTTGAACCACGAAATACACGAAAGACACGAAAGGAGGAGGTTACTTCACATGTCATCTGTCTTCGTGTGCCGTTCCGTTCACAGATTGGCGGGAGACCGAACCACCAGCCTCAACGCATTCCTTTCGTGTCTTTCGTGTGTTTCGTGGTCAATCATCCGGAATCGCAACAACCATGTTTGAATCGAACCCATCACCCGCATCGCCGTCACCGTCGCGACCACCACCATCGGCCTGGCGTCTGCTGGTGCGCGGGGTGGAAGTTCGCTTGCGGTTCCTGTTCGTGCTGGGATTGCTGACGGGGTTGATGGCGGGATGGCCGTGGTTGCGCGCCGGTTGGGAGCGGCTTGGCTCATCGTGGCAGCGGCACGATCACAGTGCCGCCGTCTCCGGGGACACGGAGTTCTTCTGTCCGATGGATCCCGGCGTCGTCAGTGCCTGGCCGGCCATCTGTCCGGTCTGCAACATGAACCTGATCACCCGCAAGAAAACCGACGCGGTGCTGTTGCCCGAGGGGGTCGTCGCGCGGATGCAGCTTTCCCCGTACCGCGTGCAACTCGCCGGCATCCGCACGACGCTTGTTGATGCGCGACCGGAGACGTTGGAGCCGCCAGCGCAGCCGGAACAGGCTCGCAACAAACTCGTCGTCCCGACCGCGGCCGTGGTGCATCAGGGGGACGAGTCTGTCGTCTACGTGGAGACGATGCCCGGCATGTTCGACGGGGTGCGCGTGCGGTTGGGTCCGCGCGACGGAGACGTCTATCCGGTGCTGGCGGGGTTGAAGATCGGCCAGCGAGTGGTCTCGGTCGGCGCGTTCCTGATCGATGCGGAAAGCCGGCTGCATCCCAACATCGCGACCCAGTACTTCGGCGCGGGGGCATCGAGCCGTCAGCCGGAACCGCCGCAGCGGCGCAGTGAATCGAAGAAATCGGCCGAGCCGTTGTCCGACGCCGATCTGGCGCTGGTCAAACAACAACAGACCTGCCCCGTGACCGATGCGCCGCTCGGTTCGATGGGAACACCGGTGTTCACAATGGTCCAAGGACGCAAGGTGTTCCTGTGCTGTCGGGGCTGTGAACCGGGACTGCTGGCCGATCCGGACAAGTATCTCACCAAGCTCAAACCCGCCACCAATGACGATGCCCGCTGATCCGCGGACATCACGTGTCCGACGTCATGTTTCTGTCCCCATCTTCTGGATTCTGACTTCTGGATTCTGACTCCTGTCCCCCGCCTCCTTCCGGCACCGTGCCATGTTCCGTTCGGTCACGCTCTTCCTGATCCGGCATTCCACCAGCGTTCTGGTGTTGGCGGCCGTGTGGGCGGTGGCCGGGCTGTGGGTCGTGTGGCAGACCCCGATGGACGCGGTCCCCGACCTGTCGGAGAACCAGGTCTTGGTCCATGCCGACTGGCCGGGACAGAGTCCCCCCGAGATCGAGCGCCGGATCACCCGACCGTTGGCGATCGCTTTTCAGGGCCTGCCCGGTGTCCGAACCGTGCGCGGTTCCAGCGACGTCGGGTACTCGTTGATTCACCTGATCTTTGACGACTCGGTGTCATTCGTTGAGGCGCGTCGGCGCGCTGCCGCCCGGCTGTCGGAGTTGAACGTCGCGCTGCCCGCCGGTGTCCATCCGCGACTCGCCGCCGACGGCATTCCGACCGGGCAGATCTTCTGGTACACGGTCGAGGGGACTCGGACCGATCTGGCGGAACTGCGGCAGGTGCAGGAGACCGTCGTCGCGCCGCAGTTGCGTTCCGTTCCCGGTGTCGCCGAAGTCGCCAGCGTCGGCGGCTTCGTGTCGGAGTTTCATGTCGAGGCCGACTTGAGCAAGTTGGCCGATTCCGGTCTGACACTGCCGGATCTCGAAGCGGCGCTGGTGACGATCACGCAACCCTCCGGCGGACAAGTCGTCCCCTCGGCCAATGCCGAGTTTCTCGTGCGCAGTCTCCCATCGCGACAGGCGGGGGAAGTTGTCGATGAGCAAACTGGTTCACGGTCGCTGCGGCGGTTGGAGGAAAGCGTGCTGCCGTTGAGCGGCGGTCGCAGCATCCGGCTCGATCAGGTGTCGCGGGTCGTGATCGGCACGGCGCCGCGACGGGGCGTGTTTGAGAAGGACGGAAACGAAGCGGTCGCCGGCATTGTCCATCTGCAAAACGGACACAACCCGCTCGCGGTGACCCGCGCGGTCCGCCGGCGATTGCAGCAGATTGGCGACGGCTTGCCGGACGGCGTGCGTCTGGTGCCGTGCTACGACCGCACACCGCTGATCCTGAGCGCGGTCGACACCGTCACGCGGACGCTGCTCGAATCGCTGCTGGTCACGTCGGTCTGCGTGATCCTCGTGATGCGGCATTGGCGCACGTCGCTGGTGATTGTCGGCACGCTGCCGCTGGTTGTGTTGGGCTCGTTCCTGGGGATGTGGGCGTTGCGTGTGGCGGGAGTGGCCGACGTGCAGACGAACATCATGTCGCTGGCGGGGATCGTGGTCTCGATCGGCGTGCTGGTCGATTCGTCGATCGTGGTGGCCGACAACGTGACTCATCAGCTTCGCCGGCGCTTCGGCGCGGAGCCGGTTCAGGGAGACGTCAGCGGGATCGTGGCCGATGCCTGCGCGACCGTCGGCCGGCCGGTGTTTCTGGCGGTGATGATGATGATCATCTCGTTCCTGCCGGTGTTCGCGCTGCAGGGGATCGATGGCCGGATGTACCGGCCGCTCGCTTGGACGAAGACGCTGGCGCTGTTGTCGGCCGCCTTGTTGACGGTGACGCTGGTGCCGGTGTTGTGCGCGAAGCTGATCCGCGGCCGCGTTCGCGAAGAATCAGAGAGCGCGATCATCCGGTCGGTGGTCGGTGTCTATCGGCCGGTGTTGTCGTACCTGATGGACCGACCGTTACTGCTGGTGCTGCTGTTGTGCGCGACGTTGATCGCGGGCGCGGCGGCCACCGGCGTCGACCTGTTGGTGCGCACCGGCGTTGTCGTCTCGGTCGGTCTGATCTGGCGGCTCGTCGGCGGACTGAAATGGAAAGCGTTGCTGACCGCGACGGCGATCATCGGGGCGCTGGTTCTTCAGTCCACCATGCGACCGATCGGCCTGGCGCTGCGACTGCCGCTCGACGAGGGGATGGTGATGGACATGCCGATCACCGTCCCGCGCGTGTCGGTCTTGCAGGCGGTCGATGACCTGAAGGCGCGGAACATGGTGCTCTGCCGCTTCCCCGAAGTCCGCATGGTGACTGGCAAGGCGGGCCGCGCGGAAACCCCGTTCGATCCCGCTCCGATCGACATGATCGAAACAATGGTCGAGTTTCATCCGCGGCACCGCTGGCCCAGCCGCCGCTTGCTGCGGTCGGTCGCGGGGCGCGCCGCGGCGCGGGGGGTGGGTGTGTTGACCGATGGCGGGTTGGGGGGCCCGGCGCCGGATCCCGCGGCCGTGGTGGCGGGCATCGTGGATGCCGGGCGGATGCGGGTT
>JANMLE010001044.1:0-5835 GCA_031372385.1 Planctomycetota bacterium
CACGACCATGTCGGTCAGGCTGTTGAACTTCGTCACACCGATCTCGTCGCAGAACGCCCGCATGGCGGCGGGGGTGTAGCCGCGCCGGCGGATGCCCGTGATCGTCGGCATGCGGGGATCGTCCCAGCCGGTGACGGTACACGTCTCGACCAGTTCGAGCAGCTTGCGTTTGCTCATCATCGTGTGCGTCAGGTTCAGCCGCGCGAACTCGATCTGCTGCGGGTGGTACAGGTCGAGGACCTCGATCAGCCAGTCGTACAGCGGCCGATGGTTCTCGAATTCCAGCGTGCAGATCGAGTGCGTGATGTGCTCGATCGAATCGCTGTAGCCGTGCGTGAAGTCGTACAGCGGGTAGAGGCACCAGGTGTCGCCGGTCCGATGGTGCTCGGCGTGGCGGATGCGGTACAGCAGCGGATCGCGCATGTTCATGTTCGGATGCGCCATGTCGATCTTCGCGCGCAGGACATGGGCTCCATCGGGAAACTCACCCGCCCGCATCCGCCGGAACAGATCGAGGCTTTCCGTTGGCGAGCGATCGCGGAACCGGCTGGGTCGACCCGGCTCGGTCAGCGTCCCGCGTCCTCCGCGGATCTCTTCCAGAGTGGAACTGTCGACGTAGGCCAGCCCCTTCTGGATCAGTTGCTCGGCATACTGATAGATTTGCTCGAAGTAGTCGCTGGCGTAGTACAGCCCGTCCCATTCGAAGCCGAGCCAGCGGACGTCTTCCTGGATGGAATCGACGTACTCGACATCTTCCTTGGCCGGGTTGGTGTCGTCGAACCGCAGGTTGCATTGACCGCCGTATTTCTTCGCGGTGCCGAAGTTGAGGCAGATCGACTTGGCATGACCGATGTGCAGGTATCCGTTCGGTTCGGGCGGAAAGCGGGTCTGGACCCGGCCACCAAATTTCCCGCTGGCGTTGTCGGTATCGATGATGTCGTGAATGAAGTGGGACGGTGCGGCCGGCGTTGTGGGTGTGGCCGGCGTCGCCGGTTTGGTCGGTCCAGTCTCTTCCGTGGGCATGAAAGGCATTCCTCAAGGGGTCTTCCGCGCCGGACGGTGATGTGTCCGGCGAGACAGATTCTAGCCCGTTGGTTCACCCCGAGCCATCGGCGAAGGGTGGAATGCCGTGCTCCGATTCGTGTGCGGGCAGCCCCGGCGACGATCGACGCTTCTGTCCGCGCAGGCTTCGCCGTTGGCTCAGCGTTAAACGACGCCGACTCTACCGAATTGTCCGGTGCCTGACCCCTTGCTGCGGAATCCCTGTTATGCACCCTCGCACGTTGGTCGACGGCTATCGCGGCGGGCTCACGGCGCGGTCGGGATCGGCGGCTTCGAAGGGATCGTCTTCCTGGGCCGATCTGACGACCGGCCGGCGGCGCGGTTGCGGTTGAGGCTGCGTCTCGATCGGTTCCAATGGTTCCGGAGTCGAACGCATCTGACGCCGCGCGGTCGGGGCGTGGGGGACAAACTCCGGTGCCGTCGCGGTCGGTTCCAACAGGAAAGGTGATCCGCCGCTGGATGCGGGGACACTCGGCGCGGGATTGGAACGGGGAGCCGATCCACCGCCAGAACCCTGGAATCCGTCGTTGGTCCCGTCCATCTCGTGCGACAATTGCTCATCGAACTTTTTCACGTACGGATCGAGCAGCGTGTGCATCGCCATCGGCAGAATCGGGTAGATGTTGGAGATGATCTTCGAGGCGATCGAACTGCTTTCGGACTTCAAGATGACTTCACGCATCTGGGGGAAGTAGATCAGCAGCCCGCAGGTCGCGACCAATGTCACCAGCACACCCTTCACGCCACCGAGAATCGCACCCAGATGCCGATCAACCTCGGTCAGCTTGGCCTTGTCCACGCCTTCGCGAAACGTGCGAACCATCAGGTAGACCGTGATCGAGACCAGGATGTAGATCGTGACGAGTGCGAAGAGCCGGTTGAGCGGCGGCGGTCCGAAGTAGTGCGCCATCGTCACCGACATCGGCATGGCGATCATGTAGCCCAGCACGAGCGACAGAATGGGCGCGATCTGCCACGCCGCCCCGCGGAAATAACCGTGAATCACCGTGTAGAGCACGAACAGGGCCATCACACCGTCATAAACGGTCATCGTTCAATTCCTTCGAGGGATCGCGGTCGGCGGGTCAAATCGGTGCCGGGCAACGCCGTTAACCGTCTTGCTGTAGCTGAATTCGCAAGAATTCAGATCGCTGGGGACGACTCCGAACATTCGTCGAATGTCGAAACCACTGAATTCTTGCGAATTCCGCTACAAGAAATGGAAAACGGCGTTGGGTGACGGGGTTGTTTGAAGGACGGGGTCATTTCCAGGGATCATCCAGGCGCGTGCGGCGAGTGATCGTCTTGGGGCGTTCCCAGCCATCACCGGACGAGGCGGGATTGTGCGGTGCCGTGGTGGAACGGTTGGTGTTCGGAGCGGGTCCACCCGTCGCGTTGGGCGCGGGTCCACCCGGTCGAACGGATTGAACCGGTGGCGTGTTGGGATCGATGTGCCGCCGCGCGAAAGCCGATGGAGTCGGGGGCTGCGATTGCTCGTTGGCGGCGAACATCAGCAGCAGACAAAGCAGGCAGTAGGTCATCATCGTCGAGCTGGTGTTGTCGCCGAAGAACTTGAGCGCGGTCCCGAACGACTTCTTCAAGCGCGCCGAACCGGACTGCACTTCGACACTCCAGATCTCATCCAGTACCAGATGAACCAGGTATCCCAACCCGACCGCGAACGCCTTGTAGTTGTGAACCAGGTGCGCGCCCGAATCGCAGACGAGGTAGCCGATCAGGCCCGCGATCACAGCGGCGGGAATGCTGTGAAACATCCCGCGATGGACGCTCGCGGACTTGAAGATGGTCCCCAAGCCGAAGCGGATCAACAGGTACATCGGCGCGCCGAACAACACCATTTGTTCGATCGACAACCCGTAGACCTGCAGCTTGTTGAAGACGAGCATCGGGACGATGGCGGCGGCAAATCCAATGGTTTCGCGCGAGGGGACGCCGCTGTCGCTGTCCAGATCGGGCAGGATACCGGCAATCGCGCAGAGCCCGCCGGCCAGGGCGCACGTCCCGATCGTCAAGTCGTACTGCGTCCCGCCCCAGACGGCATAGCCTATGCCGACGGCGGTGCTGACGGTGATGTGTGTGTGAAACCCAGGCATTGGCGTCCCTGCCCCCGGCCGACGGAACTTCTGACGGCAGTCCGCAAGAAATCAACTACCAATGACGTAGGACGGATTTCCAATCCGTCCAGCGTTGACGGACGGATTGGAAATCCGTCCTACGGGTAGATCATTTTCTGCCGACTGCCTTACGGCACTGTTTGCTGTCGAAGCCGCACGGCGGCGGGACGGTATCTGCCGTCGGCAGAACGGTCAAGATGAACCGCGATGAGCGCGCCGTCGAGGCGTGACTACTGAAGTCCCGCCGCTCCGCCGGCGGGACGTCCGGTCGGCGGAGCGACCGGACGACAGTCGCGGGGAACCTGTCCGATCACTTCGCAGATCCGGACGCAGAACTTGTCGTCGACCACGATCACTTCGCCGCGGGCGACCAGTTTGCCGTTGGCCAGGATGTCGATCGGCTCGCCGGCCTCCTTGTTCAGGGTCACGACCGAACCTTCGCGCAGCGCGAGCAGTTCCTCGATCGTCAGTTCGGCCCGGCCCAGTTCCAGCGTCACATCGAGTTCAATGTCGCCGATAACAGACAGCGGCAGCCCCCTAGTGACGGATGCCGCCGGTCCGGTTGCCTCCGTGCCGGTCGCCGTCGCCAAGGGGGGAAATGAATGAGGCTGCGCCGGCCGGGATTCGTGCCGGGAGAAATCGGTGTCCGGCGACATGGCCGCCGCGAGATGCTGTTCCGCCCGATGCAGCAATTCATCGGCCGAGTCGGCATCGTACGGCCACCCGGCATCCGTCGACGACATGTCGTTGAGCGCCATGTTCCGCAGATGCTGCACATCACCGGGGCCGAGCGGTTCGTTCGACAACACGTCCGAGCGGCGGTCGGGTTCGGAAGCGCGGGCCGAGCGCAGCAGGGCTTCGATCTCATCGGCCTTCAGCGGCTTCTGAAAATGTTCGCTCACCGGACACGCCTCGCCAGGGGAATCGCAAAGGAGACATCGGACCGCGCGGGGTATACGGCACCGTCGTGAATCAGTCAATTGGATTAGTGGGTGAAGGAAAGTGGGTGGTGGGTAGTGGGTAGTGGATAGCAAGAGAAGTCGCGGGCGCGATGGCTTTCGCTTCCCCCTATCCACCATCCACTACCCACCACCCACTCGCTTCGAGTACTTTACGCGGGCAAATCACGCTCTCCCGACCGACTGATCGAAAGGAACCCCGTGGCCAGGCGATACATCATGACCGTGTTGGCGGCCAATCGGGTTGGCATTTTGGCCGCCTTGACGAACGCGCTCGATGAGCTCGGCGGGAACATGCTGGACGTCAGCCAGGGGGTGATTCAGGACTTCTTCACGATGATCCTGGCCGCGGAATTCCCCGAGGAGCGTGATCCGGAAGTCATCGTGGATCACATCCGCGCCGTCTGCCGTCCGTATGGGGCCGAGGTGGCGTTGAAGAATGCGCAGGATGAGCCGCCGTTCGAGATTCTCGAAGAACCGATCGCCCGCCAGCGGTACGTCTTGACAGCCTCCGGACAGGACCGACCCGGCGTGCTTCGATTCATCGCCCACCGGTTGGCTCAGGACGACATCGTCCTGTTGGATCTGCAGGGGATGCGGCACGAGTCCGACCATTCGTTTCTGACATCGATGGAACTCGCCGTTCCACCCGGCGTCGATGCGCTGAAGTTGCGAACCGACTTGGACCACGAGTTCCGCCGTGACGGCATCACGATCGCCCTGCAGCACAGACGAGTGTTGGCGGCGCTGGCACACCCCGAACCGGTCGGCTTCAACACGGTCTCGCCCCCCGCATTTACTGTGGCCGACAAGCCGAACGGCGCGGGATGAACACGACGGACACGGGACGCGTCCCGCACGAATCCGGCTCTGCCCTTCCAGATTGATTGGCGACTCATGGCCCACAACGACAGCTTCTTTTCGGCACTCCAGCAATTGCGGCAACTACCGTTGGACGTGCGCACGATTACTCTGGGGATCAACGTCTCGGACTGCCACCATCACAATCTGCACACGCTGTGCGACAGCCTGTACCAGCGCATCATCAGCCGGGCCGAGCGGCTGACGAGCGTCTGTGGCGATGTCTCCTCGCTGTTTGGCGTGCCGATCATGCAGCGGCGGATTGTGGTCACGCCCATTGATCGCGTGGCCCAGGGCTTCGACGCCGGCGACCTGGTCAACGTCGCCAAGACGCTGGAAGGGGCGGCGGCACAGTTGCGGGTCGACCGCATCGGCGGATTTGCGGCGGATGTCCAGCACGGCATGAGTTCCAGCTCGCGCGAGTTGATCGCCAGTTTGCCGATGGCCCTGTCGCAAACGGTCCGCGTGCGCGCGGCCGTGCATGTGGGGACGACCGAGAGCGGCGTCAACATGGACGCGATCGCGTTCCTGGCTCGCATCCTGAAACAGACGGCCGAGGCGGATGCCGCGCGGAACGGCGATGCCGCGGCGAAGCTGGTGATCCTGGCCAACAACGCGACCGGACATCCGCATCTGACCGGTGCCTGCCTGGGTGACGGCTGGGGCGATCTGGTCGTGCATGTCGGAATCGGCGCGGCCTCGATCATCCGGCATGCACTGGTCGAACGATTGGCGTCCGAGCCCAACGCACCGTTGCACGAGTTGGCGGCCGAGATTCAAACCGCCGTCTTTCAGTCGACGCGCACGGCCGAACTGGT
>JANMLE010001049.1:0-3149 GCA_031372385.1 Planctomycetota bacterium
TTAACAGACCGCGATCGGCAGTCGTTGGCGATGCGGTTGGCAGCGAAGCGGACGGAATCCTCTCCGGTCGACTTTTGGGTCTGGCATTTCCGATGGGACGCGCGAACCATAGGCTAGATGAGGATCAATCTCGTTAGTGCCAGCATGGCGCACTGAACTCAGTGGCGGCGACTGAGCGGCAGGCGGTGGCGGATGCGGCATTGAGCAGAGATCAAACGGTCGAATCATCTTTCAAACGGGAGCGGCAAAATGGTTCCGACAGCGGATGCGATACCGGTCTCCAAACCCGTCGAGCAGCTCGACGCGGTCGTGGTGCGCTTTTGTGGCGATTCCGGGGACGGGATGCAGGTAGCCGGAACGCAGTTCACGAATGTCTCCGCGATCCTCGGCAACGACATCAGCACGCTGCCCGATTATCCGGCCGAGATTCGTGCGCCGGCGGGAACGCTGTTCGGAGTGAGCGGTTTCCAGGTCTGCTTCAGCAGCCACGACATTCACACGCCGGGCGATCAGGTGGACACGCTGGTCGCGATGAACCCCGCCGCCCTGAAGACCAACCTCGGCGACGTGGACCGCGGCGGACTGCTCATCGTCGATGAGGATGCGTTTGAAAGCTCCGACTGGACTCGGGCGGGTTACGCGGCGAATCCGCTGCGCGACGGCAGCTTGAGCGGCTACCGCGTGGTCGAAGTGCCCATGACCAAGCTGACTCGCCACGCCCTGGAAGGGATGGGCTTCGGCCTGAAAGAGATGGACCGTTGCCGCAACGTGTTCGCTCTGGGCTTGGTCTGCTGGCTGTACGATCGGCCGCTGGAATCGGCGCTGCATACGATCGGGGAAAAGTTTGGCAAGAAGCCGGAGGTTGCCGAAGCAAACGCGCGCGTGTTCAAGGCGGGCTATTTCTACGGGGAGACCACCGAGGCCCTCGCCATGCACTACCGGGTGCCCAAGGCTCCGATTCGACCGGGCCGCTATCGCAAGATCACCGGCAACGAGGCGACGGCTTACGGCCTGATCACGGCGGCCAAACTGGCGGGGAAGTCGTTGTTCTACGCCAGTTATCCGATCACACCGGCCAGCGACATCCTGCATGAACTGGCCCGGCACAAACGGTTCGGCGTCCGCACGTGTCAGATGGAGGATGAGATTGCCTCGATCGGCGCGGCGATCGGCGCGGCGTTTGGCGGGGCGTTCGCCGTGACGGGAACGAGCGGACCGGGACTGGCCCTCAAGTCCGAGGGCATTGGCCTGGCGGTGATGCTCGAACTGCCGGTGGTCGTCATCGACGTGCAACGAGCCGGGCCGAGCACCGGGCTGCCGACCAAGCCCGAGCAGGCGGACTTGCTGCAGGCGATGTTCGGCCGCAACGGCGAATGCCCGGTCGCCGTGCTCGCCCCCGCCACTCCCGCCGATTGCTTCCCGATGATTCAGGAGGCGTTCCGGCTCGCCGTGCAATACATGACGCCGGTGCTGTTCCTGTCCGACGCCTATCTGGCCACCAGTGCGGAACCGTGGCTGATTCCCGATCCTCAAACACTGACTCCGATCGAAGTCTGTCATCCGACCGCAAGCAACTCGGCGAACAACAGTGACAGCTTCCTGCCCTATCTGCGTGACGAGAAGCTGGCCCGCCCCTGGGCCTTGCCCGGCACCGTCGGCTTGGAACACCGCATCGGCGGCTTGGAGAAGGAGGACGTCACGGGCGACATCAGCTACGACCCGGACAACCATCAGCGCAGGGTCGATCTGCGGGCCGCCAAGATCGCCGGCATTGCGAACGACATCCCCGAGCAGACGATTCACGGCGCCGACTCCGGAGACTTGCTGGTGGTCGGCTGGGGCGGCACGTATGGAGCGATCACGACCGCGGTGGACCGAGCCCGGCAGAAGGGGCAATCGGTCTCGTCCATCCACCTGCGCTACCTGAATCCGCTGCCGAGAAACCTAGGGGAGATCCTGTCGCGGTTTAAGAAGATCCTCGTTCCCGAACTGAACCTGGGCCAACTGCGGCTATTGCTGGCAGGCCACTTCCCCGTCCAGCCCATCGGCCTGAACAAGGTTCAGGGACGCCCCTTCCGCGTCGCGGAGATTTGCGAGAAGATAGATGAGGTGCTGCGCGGATGAAGTGTTGCTTTTTCGCCGCAAACGGCAGAGAGGCAAGGATGGTTGCCAATGTCTGACCCCTACTTGGAGATGGTTCAGGAACACTGGGACGAGATCACAATGATGTACCGTCTCTTCGAAGAGAAGAACCCGATCATCGAACTCGATGTCCAGCCGTTACGAATCTTCGCCTACCCTGCCCGGGAGTATCTGGGCCTACTCAGCGATCGGACGCGAGAGCAAACGAGAAAGCTGTACAGACGGGCGGTTGCCGATGGCTCAATCATGGTGTTTGTGCGGGACGAAGCGAAACGGGTATTTCGATCGTTTATCTTTCCGCCAGCAGATGAAGACGTATGATTTGCCGACTCGCTCTTCGGCTCGTCCCCAAGCTTCAGTTTGCGGACGAGCAGTGTGACTTAATTTATTGTCCATGATTTTCCTGTCAGATTGTGATGAGATTGCCGACCATGAATGCTCTCCCCACGCTGCCGGTTCTGACGCCCAAGGACTTCGCGAGCGATCAGGAAGTCCGCTGGTGTCCGCGCTGCGGCGACTATTCGATTCTGACGCAGATGAAGAAGGTGCTGCCCGATCTGGGCATCCCGCGTGAGAAGATCGTCTTCGTCTCGGGGATCGGTTGCTCCAGCCGCTTTCCGTATTACCTGAACACGTATGGCTTCCACGGCATCCACGGCCGCGCCCCGACGTTTGCGACGGGCCTCAAGGCGTCCCGGCCCGATCTGTCGGTGTGGGTCATCACGGGCGACGGCGACGGGTTGTCGATCGGCGGCAATCATCTGCTGCACGTCATCCGGCGCAACGTCGATCTGAAGATCGTGCTGTTCAACAACCAGATCTACGGCCTGACGAAGGGGCAGTACTCGCCGACCAGCGCGCCGGGCACGCGTGCACCGTCTACGCCGACGGGCTCGATCGATCACCCGCTCAACCCGATCTCGCTCGCCCTCGGGACCGGCGCCACGTTCATCGCGCGCGCGGCCGACACCGACGCGAAGCTGATGGGCAAGATCCTCGAGGAGGCC
>JANMLE010001051.1:0-1606 GCA_031372385.1 Planctomycetota bacterium
CGATCCCTTCTGAGTCCATGAACAACGAGACGGCATCCGTCCGCAGGGTGCGCCATGCATAGCCCGCCTCCAACCGCTTCAGTTCATGGTGCGTGGTGAGGATGTAGACGTTGCGCAGGCCATTCGGGGCAAGTACGAACGAATGCACATCGACATCCACCAGACTCCAATGACCACCGGCCGTCATCCGTGTCAATTCGTGCTGACGATTGAGGGCGTACAAGACGCCGTCCGCATCCAGTTGGAACGACTGGACCTTCAACGCCACGACCGACCACCTGTTGAACGTAGCCACACTCGCCAGAGTGTGGGTTCCCACGTTCTGGCGAACGTGGCTACCAAAAGACAAGTCCCGCCGTTCGCCCAACTGCTTGAGCTGGCCCCGTTGATTAAGGGTGTAGATCGTGCCGTCCGCCGCCTGCTCCAGGGATGTGACCCCCGTCTGAATCCGAATGAACCAGTGGCCGATCCCCGTGAACACCTTCAGTTCGTGCTGCTTGTTCAATTCGTAAAGCACACCCTCCGCCGTCACGGCAAACGACTGCACGCCGGACGCCAGCGTCGAGAACACCCATTGATTGGAATGGCAGGCCTGCTGTTCCCGGAGCAAGTTGCCGCGGCCATCGAGCCCATACACCGTGCCGTCCTTGGTCATCGTGAAGGACTGCACGCCACTCGCGACCGTGGTCCACTGGCTGGCTCCGGGCGCGAGCCGCTGCAACTCATGCTTCGTGTTCAGGACGAACAGCGTGTTATCGGGAGCGACCTCGGCCGCCGAGACCCGCAGCAGCGGTTCCCAATTCCCGCCGGGCGGCAACCGCCACAGCACCAAGGGTAGCGGCGGCGTTCCGACGACGAGTTGTCCATTGTGATCCCCGCCGAGCTTGTAGATGGTCCCGTCCGGGCCGGTCCAGATCGAGAAGATCTTGTCACTCCGGTTGGCGTCCGACACCGTGGCAATCGCCTTCGTCGCAATCGGGGCCGTGGCGGTGGTGATAGCAGCGTGTTGATCAACCGTAGGATGGACGCCCCGTCCGTCCGTTTCCAATTGGTTTTCGCTCGGACGAGGCGTCCAAGCTACGTTTTTCAACAGGCTGATCGTGTGGTCCTGGCTCGCGAGCGTGCTCGGAGCGACTTGGCCCGGCACCTCTCGGAGCAAGTAGTCTTTGTCGATGTAAATGGTGGCGACTAACGATCCATTCATTTCCGTGTCGTAATAGACCGTGCATTTGTAGTGGCAGTGATGCATCCGCGCCAGCCCGATATTCGGGTAATAAGCAAGCTCACCCAGCCGGTCGACGATGGGTTCGACCACCATTCTGAGATTCTGAATTGCAGGCCCTGCCAGCCCCAGGGCCTGCACGACTTCCTCGGGTGATGGGGGAGTCATGCAGAACACAGGCGTGCCTGCTGCGACCTCGACGACGGGATCGAGCAGCGGCGCAGTGAGGGAGCGATAGGCGGCAAAGTTGCCCGGTCCGGCACCGGTGCTCAGATCGTAGACCGTCCCGTGCTGGTCCATCGCGAAGGACTGCACCAACTGTCCGATGAGATCCCCCGCTTGGCCCGCCTGGGACCGGAGCAGATCGCCGCGGTCGTTCAGCCA
>JANMLE010001060.1:0-3538 GCA_031372385.1 Planctomycetota bacterium
CGCCTCATTCGCGGGGCCAAAACTGAAATTTGAAGACCTGACCCCTGCGATATTCCTTTGGACCCGTGGCGGCTGATCACGCCCGTGGCGTCGAAAAAAAGTCGCTCCGCGACAATTCCAAAGCGGTGTCGAGCCACCGCACTCCCAAAGGTCGAGCCATGCTCACAAAGAAGCCACATGAAATCGCAGATTTCAAATCCTTCAAATCGGGCTCGGTGTTCCGCTGACGAGTGAAAAACAATGGGCCGCGCGGAACAGAGTTCCGCGCGGCCCGATTGTAACGCCCAAAGGCAGGACGGGCAGGAGTGCCCATCCTCCGTTACCTGGCGGTGCGGAACGGTCCGGCGGGGAGGCCTTCGGCGTTCATCAGGTTGGGTTCGGCGAGTTCGTTCCAGCCGAAGCGGACGGCGGCCGGTTCAGTGATCTTGTCGCTGGAGATGACCACGCTGTTGCCGTCGATGGTGGCCGTCGCTTCCACGAAGTCGCCTTCCTTGCCGGCGATCGTGAACCACGACAGCGGCTTGCCGTCGCGCGACTTCAAGCCGCCACCGACATGTTCGAAGTCGATGCGGATCTTGTTCCCTTCGACCTTGCTCGACTTGTACAGCGGACCGGAGTAAACGATGCCGGTCTTGCCGTAGGTCTTGGCCAATGCCCACAGGGCCAGACGCTTGCCGACATCCTGCTTGTTGCGCGGGTGGATGTCATCGACGTTGGTGATGTCGGTCGTGACCGCCATGCCGGTGTTCTTCAGCGCCAGAGTCTTGGCCTGCGCTTCCCAGACCTGCGGAATGAAGTGATTGGGATCGGTCGCCGGGGGCTTCACGTACTTGTACGGGGCGAGTTGCACGAACAGGAACGGGAAGTCTCCCTGGTTCCAGACCGACCGCCAACCGTTGATCAGCGCGTGCATCCGCTGTTCGTAGTCGACGCCATTGCCGCGGTTCGATTCCCCCTGATACCACAAGGCTCCGCGGATTCCGAATGGAACGAGAGGATGGACCATGCCGTTGTACAGGTGCATGTGGCCACCGGCACTGGCTTTCGCGTCCCCGGGCTTGGCCTGCTGTTCCTTGACCTTTTCGCCGAGTGGCTTGAGCGACTCGACCGATTCAAAACCGACGATCGGCGTCCACGGTTCGATGGCCGTGCCACCCCACGAGGTGTTGATCAGACCGACCGGAACGTTCAGTTCCTTGTGGATCTCGCGCCCGAAGAAATAGGCGACGGCGGAGAAGTTGCCGATCGTCTCGGGCGAGCATTCGGACCAGTCGCGGTCGAGCACAACTTCGTCCGCCGGAAGGACGGAGGGAACCTTCTTCACGTGGAACAACCGGATGTTGGGATACTTCGCTGCGGCGATCTCTTCCTGGGGATTGTTCGAGTTGCTGACCGACCATTCCATGTTCGACTGACCCGAGGCGACCCAGACTTCGCCGACCAGGACATCGGTCAGCTTGATCTCGTTCTTCCCTTTGACGACCACTTCAATCGGACCGCCACCGGCGGTCAGTTCCTTCAGCTTGACCGACCACTTGCCATCGGCGCCGGCCTTGGTGGTGGCCTTGTTGCCGCCGGTCGAGACCGTGACCTCTTCACCCGCATCGGCGGTTCCCCAGATGGGAACGGGCATCTTCTGTTGCAGGACCATGTGGCTGGCCAGCACCTTCGGCAGCTTGACGTCAGCCTGTGCGACGCCGCACAGGACGGATGCGCCGAGCACGGCGGCGACGAACTTCGACCCGGACCAGATTCGATTCATGATGTCTCCTCGGGGGTTGGACCAATGGACCGCCACACATGGCGGCTCGCGGGGGCACCATAGGTAAAGCAGCGGATGGATGGCGTCAACCAGCCGGAGCGGAATCACGTTCTGCCCCGCATTTCTCACGAGGCATGGACGGCTCCAACAGCGCGGGTATTGAAGCCTGAATCGCAAGCGAAGGATTCCTAACGCGGACCTTTGCGTGCGCTTTGTGAAGTTGCGCCGTTTGAGATTTCAGCCCCAAAGGGGGCGGTGTTATGCCAGCCCAGAGCAACGCCCTGGGTTGGCGGATTGTCGGGAATATCAAGCCCTGAAGGGGCGGCACTATTCATTCGATGAACATAGTGCCGCCCCT
The DNA here is from genome assembly GCA_031372385.1 of Planctomycetota bacterium. GTDB lineage: Bacteria > Planctomycetota > Planctomycetia > Planctomycetales > Planctomycetaceae > Schlesneria. Next base: position 2,121 of record JANMLE010001060.1, read on the forward strand.
TCAGGGCTCCAAAACCTGTGACGGTTGCCACCCAGGGCGGCGCTCCCGATGGTCGCTTGCCCTGGGCTAACTTGGGGCTGCCCCGTTGGGGCGTAAATCCAAAACAGCGCAACTTCAAAACTTGCGTTTCAGGCTTCGATGTCTCGTGGGTAACGCCGGCTACGCCAGCATCTCGGGGACGATCCGGCCGTCGTGGGCCAGCGGGACGGGGCGGTTGAGCCGGTCCGGGAGCGTGGCATAGGGATTGATGCCGATCAGGTGATAGATCGTGGCGAGGATGTCCTTCGCCGTCAGCGGTCGATCGGCCACGGTCGCGCCGATGGGATCGGTGCGGCCGATGATGTTGCCGCGCTGGATTCCCGCGCCGGCGAAGAAGTTGGTGTAGGCCCGACCCCAGTGGCCGCGGCCTTCCCCCTCGAACCGCGGCGTGCGACCCATCTCGCTCATGACCAGGACCAGCGTGTCGTCCAACATCCCTCGCGTTTCGAGATCGTGAATCAGCGCGGAGAAGGCGAGATCCAGGCCCGGCAACAGTTCTCCCTTGAGGCGGTTGTAATGGTCCACGTGCGTGTCCCAACCGGCGTTCAACTGTCCGAACTCGTCCCACACGACAGTGACGAACCGGCATCCCGCTTCGACCAGTCGGCGGGCTTGTAATGTCGACTGGCCGAACAGGGTCATGCCATAGGCATCGCGCAGCTTGGCGGGTTCCTGATCCAGATCGAACGCCGCGCGGATGGCGGGGGAATCGAGCAGCGAAAACGCCAACTCACGCTTTTGATCGAGCACGCCGCGCGATGACTGACGATCGGCGCTGCGTCGCAACGATTCGATTTGTTCCAGCAGCGAACGTCGCCGGTTCAGGCGGTCGATGCTCACATCGGTGGGCATGTCCGCTTCGGCCGCGATCAGGAACCGGCAGTCTCGTTCCACACCGAGATACGGATCGCGGATCTCGGTCGCGGGACCGAATGAGCGACGGACCATGCTGCGGGTCGCCTCGCCGCGGAACTCGGTCCAGATTGGATCGAAGCGGCTGCCGAGATACGACGCGAACGGCGGAGTGTACCGGGCGGCGGGTCGTCGGGTGCTCAGCAGGAACGGCAGCATGATGTTGTCGGGGACCGAATGGTGCGGCTTCGGTCCCCGTCGCAAGTGATCGTAATAGTTGACCACCGACCCGAAGAATGGCTGGTGCATCGGATGCGTCAGGGTCTCTTCGAGCGGCACGCTTCCTTCGGGAGCCCCCGTCGTCGCGTACTGCATGCCGTGAAAGTTCCACGGATGGTTGAGCGACCGAACGACGGTGACCCGGTCCATCACGGCGGCCATGTTCGGCAGATGCTCGCACAGATGCAGGCCCGGCAGCGACGACTCGATCGTCTGCAATTGCCCGCGGATTTCCACGGGCGCCTGTG
>JANMLE010001066.1:0-4467 GCA_031372385.1 Planctomycetota bacterium
GCAGCCAATCGGTTCAGGCGGGCGCAGCAGGCTTCTGACGCGAAGAGAACACTGAGGCGAGCTGCGGCGCGGTGCCGACCGAGTTAATCGGGAACCAGCACGACGCAGCATCATCGAACGATAGCGGCGACGGTTCATCCGTGATCGCCGGAAGACAGGACGAGACATCAGGTATCTCCTGTGAGGGCAGCAAAGAGAACACGGGGCTGAGAAAACTCAGCCCCGCGTGCGTTGAGGGTCGTGTTGTTGACCGCTGGAAAGTCGCGCGTCACACCCGTGGCTGTGCGGCCCGCTCGCAACGGTCTCTCATGCGATGGCCAACTCACCCGCCAGCAGGTTGAGTGTCAGATCGCGTTCGACCTGCAGGCCGCGCAGCCAGCGGGTGAACTGGTGCAGCATGAAACCCGCCGCGATGTTCGCGGTGTAGATCGTGCTGCGGGCGGTGCATTGACCGGCTTGGGCTTCGGAGGACTCGAAGAGCGTTGTCGGGTAATGGTCGCGACTGCGAGGATCGGCGGCACTGAGGATGCGGAGGACTTCGCCTAACATGCGTCCATCGCACCAGAATGAACACGATTTATGGACGGCGCGCCAGATGGCGGCCCGCGTGGCAATCGAATCCACGCAGCAGAAGACCGCCTCACCGGTCTCTTGGCGCGGTCGGAACCGATTGGGAATGGTGGCGACCTCGGTCGTGGGGTCGATGTGCTGGATGACTCGGGCCGTGGCGGAGACCTTGGATGCACCGAGGTCGCCGGTGTGATAGCCCTGCGTGGTGATGTTGGTCTCTTCGACCGTGTCGAAGTCGATTAGTTGCAGCCGGGGAACTCCGAGGGCCGCGAGTTGCAGGGCCACTTGGCGACCGATGGCTCCCACGCCAATCACCGTGGCGGTGACGGCCTGCAACCGCTCCGGAGGAACAAGGTCATGTTGACGGGCGAAGCGATCAGTCATCTGGGGCTCCGATGGGTTCGTGGGTCAGGTGAAGTGAATGCAGTGCTGGTGACGTGGCGGGGATCTGGCGGCTGCCGGACATCCACGGACGGAGGGGTAACTCTCCGAGACACTGATCCACGGTGGGGATGAACCCGAGATCTTCGAAGATGTGCTGCGCCGCGAGGTCGCGGGTGAAGACGCGGCGGCCGTCGCTGTTCTGCAGGCTCGGTCCGAAGACCTGCTCGGCGAGCAGAATTCCGAAGCTGTTGTGAAGCAGCATCCGGTGGCGGTTGTCTGGCAGATGTCCCTTCGTGGCATCGAACCATTGGTGCAGAGGAAGATAATCGTGGGCCGTGCCGCCCCACTTCTTCGCGGAGCGTTCGGCGTGAACGAGCGGGTTGCTCATGCGGCACCGCGCAGTTCGTCCGCGCCGAGTTCCAGCACGTAATACGGGGCGGGGAAGCCCCGCTCACGCAGTGCCTCCCAGGTGACGGCGTGCTCCTCGAAGCCGCGGTGCTCCGCCTCATCGAAGTAAGATGCGAAGTCGACTTCGAACTCGGCGGGTGTTTCGGCGGCGAAGAACCCGGCACAAAGGCGCTGGCATTCGGCGTCCGCCAGCGCCTGGTCGAAGAACAGTATCGTGCGCGGAACCTCGCTTTCGGCGGAGGTGAACTCGTCGTTGTACTCCCAGCCGAGTTCCACGATGACCCAGGCTCGTTTGGGGGATCGGAGAAGGTGTGGGAGCGGTCGCAGTCACCACTCGGGCCACCGCGCCTGCTCCAGCGGTGAATATGTGCGTGAAAAACTGGCGGCGTGAGACGGAATCGAAAGACATGGGGACTCCGGAAACAGAAAGTGGGGCTCGGGCTGGACGGCGGCCAGGTACTCGTTGGTCCAAGCTTCGTGGTCACTGCCGGTGAAGGACTGCCGGTAATCGACGGCGAATGGCAGATGGAGGGCACCGCCCGGTCCCGCCGGAAACTGCAAACGGGCGAACGTGTCACCGCCGCAGGCGACGATCGCCATCACGGCCCAGTCACTGCGGCCAAAGACGCGGGCGAAGGTCTCCTCATCGACGGAACTGGGCCGGGCCGTATCGCCCGGTTGCGTGTGAATCCAGATTCTCCCGAACTGTTCGGGACGCAACCCGCGATCAATCTGCCGATCGAAGAATTCGGCGACGGCCTCGTCCTCGAACGCGACGGTGATCACCGAGCAGCGCTGGCGGACGAGCTCGACATCTTCAATCAGCAGCAGATCGTCGGCTGAGGAAATCCCGAAGCCGCCGACTTCGGTGTCGCCGAGATCACGCAGGAACAGCAACTTGGCCCACGCAGTCGGATGGAAGCGGAGTGTGGGGCGAGAGGGTCGCGTCCGGATCGGACGCTGCCTCGTCGGCAACTTCGTCGGAGGTATCTTGATCAACGGCGGCATCGACATGGCAGGCCTCGCAGAGTGTGTGGGTGAGACAATCGGGACAGCGGAGTTTCGAGCAGCCCGCGCAACGCTACAGGCAGGACGAGCAGCAGTCGTCGCCGCAACCGTGACAGCTCGGGAGACAGGAGTCGCAGCCGGAACCGTCGCGGCCGGAACCGTCACAGTGACGGCAGCAGCGGCTGCAATCGGCACAGACGGTCGCTTCGCAGTTCTCGCAGTAGGAGGACTCGTCGTCGGAGGCGCATCCGCCGCAGGCGTGGCAGTCCGCGCCATGCCAGGCGTCGAGCGAGACGTACGGACTCTCGCTGTTGTAGCTCGAAAGAGTCTGCTGAATGATCTGAAAGTAGTCGCTGAAGCGACCGGTGCGCAGTGCGTGGGCCAGCGGGGCGCTGGCGTCCCCCTCGCAGAGCCGTTCGCCCAGAACGTGCGGGTGGGGGACATCCGACCGGCTGCTGGGGTAATGGGGTGACTCGGCGATGATGATGTAGGGCGTCCCTCCCAGTTCGCGGCCTTGCAACCGGATCTCAAAGGGACCGAGGTAAACACCCTCCAGCGTGATCTCCTCGGTCGTGACGCTGATCGTCTGGTCCGGCAGATCGAAGGTGAAGTCGGAGAATTCGGCCCGCACCGCCACGAGTTCGTCGTAGACCAGCCGCTGCGTCGGTGGCTGCCGGAGTGCTCCCAAGGAGAGGGCTTGCAAACCGGCGTGAAAACTGGCCTGGCACTCGGTCAGTCGCGTGCGGAGTTGCCAGCTCAGATGATCGGTCGCCACAGTCCAACCGCGCTCCCGGGCATTGTGCAATTGATCGATCAGTTGCCGTGCGGAGTTCATCGAACGGGATGCGAGATCGATGTCGACAGCACGGGGAGCGAGGCGGGAGATCTGGGCGGCCAGCCGTCCGGCCAACCGCCACAACAGGGGATCAAACGGAGGCATGGCATCTCCTTCCAACAAAAGGTGCGGCCGTCGAGGTGTGACTCGACGGCCGCACGGGAAATCACGCAGTGGGTCCAAGAACGCAGACCCGGTCCGGATCACGCCCCTTCAATCTTCACCGGGGTGAAGCTGACACGATCGCCCGGTTGGAGCACCTGATCGGACGTCGCCGGTTGCCGGTTCACGCGGATCAGGTAGTCCGAGGTGCGGCCCTGGGGGATGCGCTGCGTGAACAGCTTGGAGACGGTGGTGCCGTCCTCGACGTGAATGTGGTCGGCAAATCCGGACCCATCATTGTTAATGTACAGAATCTGCATGGGAACGTTCTCCAGAGGAACAGGGGGGAGTGGATGTTGGGCAATTGACAATTGGCAGTGGGCAATCGGCAGTGGTGACGAAGTGAGGATCGGGATCGAAACGAGGACCGTTCCTCAGACGCAGGCGAGATTCCGTTCCGCGTCGGGGAGAAAGACCTCCCCGTCGTCGTAGGGATAGGCGATGTCGCACACTTCGCATTCGGCCCACTCGGGGAGTTCGCCCTCGTCAGTGGGCAACGGCACATTCGAGCCACAGCCGGGACAGGCGAGGCAGAGTCGGTTCGGCGGAGCGGGGATCGGGACGCTGAGTTGCAGCAGGCTGAAACCCTGCGCACGAATCGTGCGCCGGGACTCGCCCGTCGCACGGGCAATCTGCGCATGCAGTCGATGTCGGGACATGAGGGGACTCCACAGGGGAAACCAGGAAGACTGCGCGCACCGCGTCCCAGAGACGGGTGAACACGCGGGGCAATGCAAGAGCGCGAGTGACGGAGTGTCGGTGCCTACCTGGCGGCGAGACCGTCCACCATCAGCACCTGCGTGATGAGCCAGTGCTCTTCGGCACGGAGGGCGGCACTGCGCGTCTCAAAGGGACCAAGGCGCGGGCCGTGACAGGGAGCGAGGTCGGCCCACCAACGGCCGGATTCATCCGGTTCGACATGACTGGCCCGGCGGATCGTCAATTCGCCGAGTTCATGGAGCGGGATCGCTTCGCCGTAAAGACAGCGTATGCCGCCAATTGGATCGATGAACAGGTCCATCAGGCCTCCCCGCGACGGCTGGGCCGGATGATCGCCCGGCGGGGACGATCCACGAGCAGGCCGTCCAGAGACGACTGCA
>JANMLE010001069.1:0-3770 GCA_031372385.1 Planctomycetota bacterium
CCCCCGCACCGCTGGCTCGAGCATCCATGCCAATCTGACTCCTTTCAAAGAGAAGTCGTCACGCTGGCGCAAATCCCGTGCCGTCCCTGATGTGGTGCATACGGAAATCTAAAGTCAGTGCCATTGGGCTAGCGCCCCGCCGCTCACCGGTGTTGTTCAACAGGAATGGCGGAGAGCCTGAATTCCCCAATGACCAATCCGACTTCCCTTCGCCGATCACCACGGTGTCACTCGACCGCCCACTTTCCACGCATCGTTGCAGAATGAGGGCACATCGATATAATCCCCGCCATTCGGTTGACAGAAGAAACTAGGCAGGTCTTGCCGCCTGCGACGCTTGTGCCCCGTCCATTTGGGGACAATGCCTGTGTGAACGCCCGTACGAAAGGCTGACCGACTGTGTTGAAGACGTTGGAACCCGTCAACATTCGAGCGATCTTGAGCAACAAGGGGCATGTGACCGCCGACGAATTGGCGCAGATGCGACGCGCGATCGCCAGCGATCAAGTCGTGCAGGCCCGCATTGAAATTGATGCGATGCTGCGTGACGTCGAAGGGGGCGGAGCCCCGGGATCGACAGTTCGCGCGGGCATCGGAGCCCATCTGCTGGGACAGCACGCCATTGCCGAGCGACTGCTGTCAGGCGTCGCGGACGACGGGACGGCGCTGTACGTCCTCGGTCTGGCTCAGTTGTCGCTCAGCAAGGCCAAGGAAGCGGAAGACAAGTTTGCCGCCGCCGCCAAGGCGGGATTTGACGCGGTCGAATGCACTCTGAAGCGGGCCGGCGCACTGCGATTGCAGGGAAAACTCGATCAGGCCGAGGCCGCGCTGAAGCAGGCTGGTCTGGAAGGGGCTCGTCGGGCAGACTACTCCTACCAGATGGGATGCATCCTCTCGGACCGCGGCGACACGTATGGTGCCATCGAGTATTTCGAGCGGGCGGTCGACATGGATTCGCACCATGCGCAAGCCCTGTTCCGCCTCGCCGGTGAAAATGCCCGGTACGGCAACGACAATGAAGCCATCCGGTTGTACGAGCAGGCTCTGAGCCGGCCACCGTATCATCTCGGCGCGCTGATGAACCTGGGGTTGCTCTACGAAGACAAGGGCAACTACGCCGCCTCCGCATTCTGCTTCCGTCGTGTGCTGGCTTATGATCCGACTCATGAGCGGGCCAAGATGTACATGCAGGACATCGAAGCCACGAGCGAGATGTACTACGACGACGACATGGCCCGCAACGAGGCCCGGCTTGCCCAACTGCTCAGCCGCCCCGTGACGGACTTCGAATTGTCGGTTCGCAGCCGAAACTGTCTGGCGAGCATGAACATCATCACGCTGGGCGACCTGACGAAGATCACCGAAACGGAACTGCTGGAAGGCAAGAACTTCGGTGAAACGTCGCTGGTCGAGATTCGCGAACTGATGACCGCCCACGGTCTGCAGATCGGACAGAACCTGCAGCCGAGCAAGGTGAAGGAACCGTTCGTCGGTGCCGTCGGGGCCAGCTTCGGGTTCATTGCCCCGGATCTGTCGCCACAGGAACAGGCGATGCTCTCGCGGTCGGTGGGGGATCTCAACTTGTCGGTGCGAGCCCGCAAGTGTATGGCGCGACTGGCCATCACAACGTTGAGCGAACTGGTGCAGCGGTCGCCGGATGAACTGCTCGCCACGAAGAACTTCGGCGTGACCTCGCTGAATGAAATCCGCCAGCAACTGGCCGAGATGAACCTGAAGCTGCGCAACGACTGACAGCAGCGGATCTAATCGCCGTCTGCGGTGGAGTAGCAGGCCGTGACGAACAGGCACTATCCGCAACCGGGGGACTCACGGCAGTCCCTCGGCCTCTGGCTGTGCTTGGTTGTACTGATGGTTTGCGCCATCGTCGTCGTCCGCGTCGATTCCGGTCGCGACGCCGCACTGCCATTGCAGGTGAAGTCCGCTCGTCCTGTCGTTGCCAGTCCGGCGTGCATCACGCCTCCGCACAATGAAACGGCCACCAGTACGACCGTCAGGCTTTTGGCCGCGCCGTTGATTCGCGTCAACGTCATGCCGGGTGGCGCGAGCAGCCTGCAAATTGAGGTGCGCGGCCCGTATTCGATCCGGCTCGCCAGCGCGTCCCGTGAATTGGGAGCCGGGGCCACACTCGCATCCGCCAAGGTGACGGCGACCCCGACCGGATTGAAGATCGGGGATTCGACCTTCAACACGACCCGGTTGGAAATCGTGCCGCAGGACGATCCGGCCGTGCGGGTGAACGATCATCTGTATCGCGGCACGATGCGGCTCTTTCGGCGCAAAGACGGTTTGGTCTCGGCGGTCAACGTGCTGCCGCTGGAAGAGTACCTCGCCAGCGTGGTCGATTCCGAAATGCCGGCAGCCTTCCCAGAGGCAACACGTCAGGCGCAGGCGATCGTCTCGCGCACGTATGCGCTGTACCAGATGGCCCGCGCCGATCGCGCGGCCGTCTACGACTTGTTCTCGTCACAGCGCAGCCAGAAGTATCTTGGTGTGGAGTACACGACCGAGGCCGGACGACGCCTGGCCGGGGAATCGGAATCAAGCCGCCGCGCGGTGGCGGAGACTCGCGGTGTTGTCTGCACGCATCGCGGCCAGTTGTTCTGCACGTACTATTCGGCCGTGTGCGGTGGTGTGACGACGAACGGTTCCGAACTGTTTTCGGATGCCGCGCCGATCCTGAAGTCGGTCCCCTGCGAATGGTGCCGCGACTCCGAGTACTACCGCTGGAACTGCGCGCTGGATCGACACGAGTTCCTCGAGCAGGTGCAAACACTCGGTTCGCTCTCCGGGTTGACATCGATTCAACAGACATCAGGTCCGGGAGGAGGATCGATCTCACGATTTTGGATCACGGACGGCAAGAAGTCGTTGGATGTGACGGGCGTCGAATTGCGGGAGCGGTTTCCCGCCGCCACGCTCCGCAGCCCGCACTTCACTCTGTCGCTCGAAAAGAACGAGGTGCGGGCCGAGGGACGCGGACACGGTCACGGCGTCGGCTTCTGCCAATGGGGTGCCCGCGGCCAAGGCTTGGTCGGCAAGACCGCTCACGAAATCGTCCGCCATTACTATCCCGGTGCGGAGCTGGTGGTGGTCGACTATTGATCCTGACCAGCCCCGTAGGACGGATTTCCAATCCGTCCGGTGTTGACGGACGGATTGGAAATCCGACCTACAGCAATGGAGGCTGATCGAGTACGGACTGCTGAAGGACCAGTGTCCCCGAAGTCAATCTCCGGCGGGGACTTCAAAACAGTTCGCTGATGACCTGCCCGGTGCTCGCGGGACGCGTGAAACCATCCGGGTTGATGCGGGTTTCGGGAGAGATGTCCATCGCGTGGAACAACGTTGCCGCGAAATCTTCCGGCGACACCGGGCGATCCTTCACATAGGCCGCCTGTTGGTCGCTCGAACCATACACTGTGCCGCCGCGGACACCGGCTCCCGCCAGCATGGCCGAGTAGCAATTGGGCCAGTGGTCACGACCGATCGCGGCGGCCCCCTTGCTGATGCGCGGCGTGCGGCCGAACTCACCGACCAACACGACCAGCGTGCTGTCCAACAATCCCCGCGCCGACAGATCCTCCAGCAGCGCGGAAACCGCCTCATCGCACTTGGGCAGAGCCCAGCCCAGCCCATTCCAGCCGTTGGCGAAGATGTCGATCCCCGCGTTGCCGTGCATGTCCCAGGTTTCGATGCTCAGGAACTTTTCACCCGGTGCCAGGCCCGTCCAGGCCACGACGTTCACGAGC
>JANMLE010001093.1:0-2913 GCA_031372385.1 Planctomycetota bacterium
CTGATTCGGATTCTCGTCGGTCACGTCAACGTGACCATTGAAGCACGGCGGGCGGGGATCAGCCAGCACAACGACGGAGTTTGACGGTCCGCGCGATCCGGCAAACGGGGAGGCTCGGAATGGCTGTGATTCATGGGATGATGATTCCGAACGCAAATCCGCGAGAATTGCACTTGTGTCCGGTCCCTTTGGCCATCAGCATGAAAACATGCTCAAGATTTCCCACACCCCACTGCCGCAGTCGCTGCTCAGCTACGTCGCGTTCCGCGTTGCGTTCCGCGAGACGTTCGAGCGGTTATCCCTGTACAAGCGTTCCGCCAATGACATTGGCGAAGCGTACGGTTACTTGGGCGAGATCCCGTTTTTGCGGGAGGTTCCGCCGCAGGTGCAACTGGACCTGCTCGCCGCCACCTGGCAGCGGCACGTCAGCCGCGAAGCGCATGTGGCGGACTTGGTGGACGAGAGCGTGATCTACGCCGCGTGCGAAGCGGCCGCGCGGCTGGTCGAACGCGACGCCGATGCGTTCGTCAATCAGATGCGCGGCGGGCCCGTCGATCTGGCGGTGCCGGTCGATTCGTACCTGGCCCGCGAGTTGCGGTTGCTGTACTTGGAACTCCCCAACGACGGTGACTTCCTGCTTGTCAGCCAGTTCTTGGATCTGGAACCGACGGAATCGCTCCAGCAGAAGATCGAGATGGGTGTCGACCCTAAGCGTCTGGAACAACTGTTCGACGTGCTGGGCCGCTGGCACGTGTCGCCCCAGTTCCCGTCACGTCTGAAGGGCCTGCTGACCGAGGCCGAAGTCGCCTCGGTGACGACGATCATGCACGCGCACTGTCCGTCGCCGACGTAGACTGTTCGCGGGTTGCCATTGCCAAGCGCGCGAAGCTTGGGAGACGGACCGGGGCCGCAGAATCATGGCGATTCGCCGCTACGGCGACACGGCGTGCGACTTCGTCTCGCCGCGCAGTTCCTGCACGTAGCTTTCCAGTTGGCGACGCGTCGCATCGAAGGCATCGCGCACCGCGACGTACGGATCTTCGTGTTCGTGCGCGTCATGCGATTCGCGGCCGACGACCAATTCGCGGTTCGGGACGTGCAATTGAATCCGCACCCGATAGAGATTCCCCTGATGGTGGCTGCGGTGCGGCGCTTCGACGACGACCCGGCAACTGGTGATCCGATCGAAGAACTCTTCGAGTTTCTCCACCTTCGCCCGGATGCCGGCGGCGAGCGCCTCGGATCGGTCCATGTTGCGAAAACTGATCTCGACGGGGATTCTCATGATGTCTCCATTTCAGAAAGGGCGATGCCTCACTTGGGACTGTAAACACTCACGTCGTTGTCGATGTCATGGACGCCGGGGACCGCGTCGATGAGGGATTGGGCGACCTGCTTCAGATAGTACGTGGGGAGGCGGCCCTGCAGCGTGATGCGACCGTTGTCACAGTGGACTTTTAGGTTTCGCAACTGCCCGTAGCCGCTGGCATGCAGGGCCTGATGCACCCGGTCGACGATTCGTTCGTCGGTCATCGCCGGATCCCCACCTTCGCGGCGTAATTCGCCGTTGGTCGATTTCCGGTTCGATTCATTGTCCATCGGAGCGGCCCCCATCAGACAGCCACGTCGAACGTCCAACCGATCGTCAGTCTGGCGGCATGCCGGGGCATGCGATTCCGGGGCGAGGTTTCCAACTACCGAACAGTCCCGAATGTCGCTCGCCCCGGCAGTCATTGTACGCAGGCTTGGCCGGCGGCCTTCATTGAACTTGCCAAATGACCACGATTCCAAGCCGTTTCCAACAGGAGTCCCGAACGGACATGCGGCACGTTTTCAACGTCCCTGTAGAATGTCGCTGGGCCGGTGGACGAGTCGCCGGCAGAACCGAGTCGCCCGGATTATTCACCACGAAACACACGAAATACACGAAAGGAATACGGTGAGACAGATTGCGTGACATGTCAGTGCGTGCGTGCGTGAAACGACACCGTGTTTCTGATGACATTCGACTCAACCTCCTGACTTTCGTGTTTTTCGAGTATTTCGTGGTTCAAGTCATGAGTGACGTGCCCGACCAAAGTCGCTTGGACAGCGTTTCGTAGCACGGACGCCACGTCCGTGCGCGAAGGTCAAAGGCGATTTCAGACGCACGGACGAGGCGTCCGTGCTACGGGGACTTTTGTCGGTCACGTCATGAATAATTCAGGGTAGGAGTCGGACATGCACCAGACAGATTTCGCCCGCCAGCGGGAACGACTCGTGGAGATTGAGTTGCGGGATCTCGGGATCAGCGACGAGGCGGTCCTGGCAGCGATGCGGGCCATCCCGCGTGAAGACTTTGTGGACGAGGATCAGCGGATGTTCTCCTACCGCAATGCGCCATTGCCGATCGGCGGCGGCCAGACGATCTCGCAACCGCTGATCGTGGCGCTGATGATCGAAGCGGCGCGCGTCGCGTCCGACGATCGGGTCTTGGAGATCGGGACCGGGTCGGGGTATGCGGCGGCGGTGTTGGCGCGGATCGCCCAAGAGGTGTTCACGGTGGAGCGCCTGCCGGAGTTGGCCAGGACCGCCGCCGACAGACTTCATCGATTGGGCCATGACAACGTCCATGTCCGGCAGGGAGATGGCACGCTGGGTTGGCCGGAAAAAGCGCCGTTTGACGCGATCCTCGTTGCGGCGGGTGCCCCGCAGGTGCCACCGGCGTTGATGCGGCAGCTCCGCCTGGGCGGACGCCTGGTGATCCCCGTCGGCGACGACCGGGATTCGCAACAGTTGAGCCGCGTGATTCGGCGGGGGACGGACCAATTCGATCACTACGATTTAGGGGGCGTGCGGTTCGTCCCGCTGGTTGGTGAGGAGGGCTGGTGAACAGGCGAAGGCACCGCGTGAACATCGCCACACAGGCCTGTA
>JANMLE010001114.1:0-2553 GCA_031372385.1 Planctomycetota bacterium
GGGGGACGTCCGGGCCACATCTTCAATCTCGGCCACGGAGTCTTCCCCGAAGTCCCCCCCGACAACGTCAAGGCCCTGGTCGAGATGGTTCACGAGATGGGACGGCGTTGAACACGGGTATCCAGCGATGACAACAGCGGCGCGGCGAATTGCCATCGTGGGTGGCGGCCTGTCAGGATTGGCGGCGGCGCACCGGCTGATCGAACTGTCGCGAACCGCGCCATCGCCGATTGATGTCACGCTGTTCGAAGCCGGTCCGCGTTTGGGCGGGATCATCGGGACCACGCGGATCGGCGACTACCTGGTCGACACGGGCGCGGACAGCTTTCTGACCAACAAGCCGGGCGCCGTCGGCCTCTGCCAGCGGCTGGGCTTGGAACATCGGCTGGTCGCCACCGATCCCCGGTATCGCGGCGCGCATGTGCTGTTCGACGGCCGGCCGGTGCGCGTCCCCGAGGGGTTTCAATTGATGAGCCCCTCGGCCTTCTGGCCGATGGTGACCACGCCACTGCTTTCGCCGTGGGGCAAGTTGCGGATGCTGATGGAGTACTTCGTTCCGCCGGGACATCTGGCCGATGAGAGCCTGGCCGACTTTGTCCGACGCCGATTCGGTCGCGAGACACTCGATCGACTGGTGCAACCACTCGTCGGTGGCATCTACACGTCCGACCCCGAACAGTTGAGCCTCGCAGCTACGCTGCCGCGGTTTCTCGACATGGAACGCGAACACGGCAGCCTGATTCGCGCCACGCTGAAGCAGCGACGAAAGCCTGCGAATAACCGGACCGAACCGGCGTCGGACTCGACGTCCGGCGGTGCCCGCTATGGCCTGTTCGCGGGCTTGAAGGGTGGAATGGAAGAGCTTCTCGCGGCCTTGCGCACCGTGGTCGAAGCGGGCTGCCGAGTCCGGACATGCACGAAGATCCGCTCTCTTCTCATGGCCGAAGGGGACGACTCTGACGGGCAACCGCCGGGTTATCGGATCGTGCTACACGATGGCACCGCGGAACCATTCGACGCAGTGATCGTCGCCACGACGGCGCATCAGGCGGCGGTGTTGCTGGGCGACGTCGATTCGTTACTGGCGGCGCAATTGAACGGCATCGACTACGCATCGAGTGTCGTTGTCGTCACGGCGCACAAGCTCGCGGACGTGCGCCATCCGCTCGATTCGTTCGGCCTCGTCGTGCCACATCGCGAGCGGCGGCGCATCCTGGCCACGTCGTTCTCCAGCCGCAAGTTCCCCGACCGGGCTCCTGCCGACTCCGTACTGATGCGGACGTTTGTCGGCGGTGCGATGCAGCCGGAATTGTTCGACTTGGACGACGACCAACTGCAACGAATCGTGATGGAAGAACTGTCGGACATCTTCGGCGTGCAGGGCGATTCCGAGATCTCACTGGTCGTCCGCTACCCGCGCGCGATGCCGCAGTACCACATCGGACACCTCGATCGCGTGGCCGCCATCGAATCGCGAACCTCGAACCATCCGGGCCTGGCCTTGGCAGGCAACGCGCTGCGCGGCGTCGGCATTCCCGATGCCATCACCAGCGGCGAGGCTGCGGCGAGAGTCGTGTTGGAGGCACATGCGAGCGCTTCGGCGGGTCAAGGATGTGGAGTGCCGTTACCGTAGTCCCGTCGCTCCGCCGACGGGACGTCCCGCCGGCGGGGCGGCGGGACTACAGTACTTCACCGCAACGCCACGCACCTGACATCCGAGCTGGTCCGGATGTACATCCTGTCGCCGACGATCGCCGGATGTGAAAAGACTCCCGAGTCGTCGTACACCACGCTGACGCGCGAGATCTCGCGGTACTGGTCGGCGGCGGGATCGATCAGCAGCAACTCACCGTGCATCCCCGTGGCGAGCAACCGCGTGTCCGAGGCGATCAGGCTGGCGTAGTGGTGAAACGTCTTGGATTCGCCGGACCAGATCCGCTTCAACCCCGCCTTCAGATCCAAACAGTAGAGCTCATTCCAGACACCGAACAACCGGTCGCCACAGACCACCGGTGAGTGCGTGTCGGGGGCGAGGTCTTCGTTCACGGCCAGCGGTTCGTCGATCAGCCGGCCGTCCGCGTCGAAGCCGAACAGCCGCGTGCCGTTGTTCTCGGTGGTCACGATCAGCTTGTCCTTCCATGCGATCGGCGTCGGCACGTGGAAGTCGTTGCGCCGCGGCGGAACATGCCGCCAAATCTTTTGGCCGGTCGCCGGGTCGAGTCCCACCAGCGATGTCGCGTCGTAGCCGATCACCTGCTGCCGTCCGGCGATCGTGGTGACGACGAACGACGCAAACGACGCGGCGTCGCCGGCCGTCTTCCAGAGAACCTTCCCGGTGTCGCATTCCAACGCCGCGAAACCGGCACCGGGGCCGCCGGGGTTCACGATCAGTCTGTCGCCGACAACCAGCGGCGACGACGAATGGCCCCAGACGAGTTTGCTGGTGACTTGGAACTCCTGCCGCAGATCCTTTTTCCAGACCACGTCGCCGGTGGTCAGCCTCACACAATGCAGATGCCCGAACGCCCCGAGGAGGTAGACGAAATCCCCGTG
>JANMLE010001120.1:0-5779 GCA_031372385.1 Planctomycetota bacterium
TGCCAGAGGGACCGAGGAACACCGGATCGCGCTTGACGCGGCCATCCGTCGTCAACCGCTTCGGCTCTGCTCCCTCGGCGTGGAGAACAAATGATGACAGCAAAGCCGCCGCCACGAAACATCGGACCCGCGACATCACCGCCTCCCCCAACCCGAATTGATCACCACGAAATACTCGAAACACACGAAAGGAATACGTTGAGACGGGTTAGGTTATGCTCCACGCGGTCATGAGTGAGATGTTTGACAGAGCCGCGCCCGTCAGGTAGCGATCTCTGGATACCGCGTCCTGACGGGCGCGGCGCGAACGGCAAACAACGCAATTCGGGGCGCGCGAGGTATACATGCCAGTGCGTGCGTGAAACGACACAGTGTTTCTGATGACATTCGACTCAACCGCCGGACTTTCGTGTCTTTCGAGTATTTCGTGGTTCAAGTCATGAATCATCCAGGCCAGCGCAACCCGCACTTTTTCAGGACCGCCACAGCGTAGCTGACGGACGGCGGAAAGAGCAGGCGGCGAAGAGACCTGAACAACGACCGACCTCTCTTGCTCGCCCCGGAGAGTCAACTTAGAATGCCGCACCGCGTGAGGGAGCGTGCAATTGAAATGGCTGACACGAGTTGCGGCCATGAGTTGCGGTGACTCCTTGCAACCCTGCCGCAACCAGAGCGAGTCCCCGTCTTGGCGAATGCCGATCATCACCCGCGAAACCGGATTGCCGTCCTTGGATCGACGGGTTCGATCGGCACCAGTTGCCTGGACGTCATCGCCGCGCATGGCGACCGGTTGACATTGGCCGGAGTCACGGCGCACCGCCGCTGGCAACCGCTGGCCGAACAGTGCCATCGCTTCAGTCCACGCTGGGCGGTTGTCTCGGATGCCGATGCACGCGCGTCCGTCGATTCCCAATCGTTTCCGCGGGGAACCGAAATCCAGTTTGGGACGGACGCCGTCGAACGATTGGCCGCGCATCCGGACGTCGACACCGTCGTCTGCGGCATCGTAGGGGCTGCCGGGTTGCGCGGTGCGTGGGCGGCGATCGAAGCCGGCAAGCGGGTGGCGATCGCCAACAAGGAAACGCTCGTCGTCGCGGGACCGCTGGTCATGCAACTGGCGGAACAAACGGGAGCGGAACTGATTCCCGTCGACAGCGAACACAGCGCGATCTTCCAATGCCTGCAATCGGGGCGTCGGGCCGACGTCAAGCGAATCATCCTGACAGCCAGTGGAGGGCCATTCCGCGGCTGGTCGAAACAGCGGTTGGAGACCGAGGTCACAGTCGAACGGGCGCTCGCGCATCCCACTTGGCAAATGGGCCCGAAGATCACCGTCGATTCGGCGACGATGATGAACAAGGCGCTGGAGATCATCGAGGCGCGGTGGCTGTTTGGCTTGGAAGCCGACCAGATTTCGGTCGTCGTCCATCCGCAGTCCATCGTCCACTCGATGGTCGAGTTCGTCGATGGATCGGTCGTGGCGCAGTTGTCTCCACCAGACATGAAGCTGCCAATCCAGTATGCTCTGACCTACCCCGACCGCTGGCCGGGGGTCAGTCCGCGGATGGACTGGACGCAGTCGAGCCAACTGGATTTTCTGGCACCCGACATGGATGCCTTTCCCGCGTTGCAGTTGGGATTTGAAGTGGCCCGCCGCGGTGGGGCCAGCGGTGCGGTGCTGAACGCGGCCAACGAAGTGGCCGTCGATCGATTCTTGAATGGAAGTTTGAAGTTTGCCGACATCCCGCGCGCCTGCCGGGAGATCCTGAAGACCCACAACGACGATCCCCATCCGACGCTCGGCGATTTGCTGCGTCACGATGCCTGGGCTCGCGAGGAGATGCGACGATGGACTTGCTGACATTCACGCTGGCCGCCGGAACGTTCATGGAGAAGCTCAACTCGTGGGCGTCATTCGGACTCAGCATTGTCTGGGTCGCCGTCGGACTCGGGATGGTGATCTTCTTCCACGAACTGGGTCACTTCGCCGTGGCCAAGTGGTGCAATGTCAACGTCGAGCGATTCAGCATCGGCTTCGGGCCGATCCTGCTCAGTTGGAAGTGGGGCGAAACTGAGTACGCGCTGTCGGCGATCCCGTTCGGCGGTTACGTCAAGATGCTCGGACAGGACGACGCGGATCCCAGCCAGTTGACCAGCGAAGAAATCGCGCAGGATCCCCGGTCATATCTGGCCAAGAACGTCGTGCAGCGGATGGCGATCATCTCGGCCGGTGTCACGATGAACATCATCACGGCGGTGTTCTTCGTCGGTGGTGCGTTTGTGCTTGGCGTGGATTCCCCGCCGCCGATCATCGGTGAAGTCAGGCCGGGAATGCCCGCCTGGAAGGCCGGGCTGAAACCGGACGACATCATCGAAACGATCAACGGCCGTCAGATCCTGACGTTTGAAGACGTGCGGCTGAATGTCGCCCTCTCTTCGCCCCCGCTGGTGATCGTGGGACGACACCGCGATGGCCAGGCGTTTCGGTTGGAAGTTCTGCCGGAAAAGACCGGTTCACATCCGCAGATTGGAGTGCTGCACACCAACGATCTGAAGGTTCTGACCGACCCGGCCGGCAAGATTCCATTTGTTTACGTCGGCACTCCCGCCGCCAACGCGGAACCGCCGTTTGAACGGGGCGATGTGATCACGTCGATCAACGGAGATTCCGTCAAGACGTACTGGGAACTGCGACACAGCCTGGCCAAACAAACCGAAGGATCGATTAAGATCGAGGTCAAGCGGGAAGGCGGCAGCGTGGCGACGCTGGTCGTGAAGGACAACTCCTTCCACACGCTCGGATTGTCGATGGACGCCGGTCCGATTGCCGCCGTGCAAAAGGGCTCGCCCGCCGAAGTGGCCGGACTGCAGGAAGGGGACAAGCTGGCGATGATCAATGGCAAGAACGTCGGCACGGAAATCAATCCGCTCAAGCTGCCCAACGTGTTCGCCAGCCTCCAGGGACAGGATGTCGAAGTCACGGTCACCCGGCAGCCCAAGGACGGCGCGCAGACGAAAAAGACCCTGACGATCCGACCGTCGGATCTGCCCGGTTGGACGGACCAGCCCGTGTACGAAGGGGAATCCATCTCCATCCCGTCCATTGGTGTCTCGTTCCACACAATCCCGGTGGTGCGTGCGGTGGAACCCGGCAGTCCGGCCGACGACGCGGGAATCAAGGTCAAGCAGGGATCCATCACCAAGGTCACGCGGATTGAATTGTTCCTGCCGACGGATGCCCCGTCCGACGGTCTCGAAAAACGTTCGCTCATCATCGATCTCGACGATCCCAAGGTCGAGGCGAAGTCCAACAACTGGGGCTACGCCTTCTGGAAGATGCAGGAGTTTCCCCAGCGGACGGTCCGGTTGACGCTGGTCGAGGATCAGACAGAGCGGAAGGTGGAACTGACACCGAAGCTCGATTCAAGCTGGCCGCTGCCGGTCGTCATGGGGCTGCGCATGCACCCGCTCTTGATCGAACGGAAGGCCGAGAACCTGAGCGAGGCGTGGATGATGTCCACCAACTACACCCGCAGCTCGGCCGCCAACATCTATCTGACGCTCCAAAGCCTGTTCACCGGACGGGTGTCGGCGAAGGAACTGCATGGACCGATCGGGATCGCCACCGCCGCTGTGCAGATTGTCCAGAACGGCCTGTCCCACCTGCTGCTGTTCCTGGGTTTTCTCAGCATCAATCTGGCCGTCCTGAATTTCCTGCCGATCCCGGTTCTCGACGGCGGCCACATGGTCTTCCTCATCTGGGAAGCGGTAACGCGCCGCCGCCCCAGCGAAAAGGTCGTGATCGGCGCGAACTACGCCGGCATGGCGTTTCTGCTCAGCCTGATGCTGTTCGTCCTGTACCTGGATATCTTCGTGCATCCGTTCAAGAAGTAGTGGAATGAATTGGCGAGGCTTCGCCTCAGACCAAAGTAGCCATCATCGCTCCGCGTGATGAGCCTTTTGGAGTCAGGCGTCCCCATGTGAAAGGCTCATCACGCGGAGCGATGATGGCTACTTTGAAGATGGCTCCAAAACTGGATTCATTCGCAACAAGTTCCTGACATCAAGACTTCCAGAATCGAATCGACTGGGTGATGTTTGCCTCACGAACACTTCACACGGGATCGGGCAATCGCATGACACCGATGCACGGGACACGAAGCGGCTCACAGCGGGTCGAAACGCATTCCACGACCATCTTGGCGGTGCGACATCAGGGTCACGTGGCGCTCGGTGGTGACGGGCAGGTGACTTACGGATCGAACATCCTGAAGGCCGACACCCGCAAGGTCCGGTGGATTCTCGAAAAGAAGATGCTCGTCGGATTTGCCGGTTCGACGGCGGATGCGTTCGCGCTGCTGGAACGGTTCGAGGCCAAGGCCAAGAACTTTCCCGGAAACCTGCCGCGCGCGGCGACAGAACTGGCCCGCGACTGGCGCACCGACCGCATCCTGCGCCGGTTGGAGGCGATGATGATCGTCGTCGATGCCGAGAACAGCCTGCTGATCACCGGACAGGGTGATGTCGTTCAACCGACGGACGGCATTCTGGGGATCGGTTCCGGTGGCAACTTCGCCGTCGCAGCCGCCCGCGCCCTGATCAAGCATTCGTCGCTCTCCGCCAGTGAGATCGTGCGCGAGTCGCTGCTGATCGCCTCGGAGATCGACGTCTACACGAACCAGAACATCGTCGTCGAAGAGTTCCCCTGCGCCACCTGATCTGCGAACTGCTTGGCATGGCCCGGATGATTCACGGCGTCGTAGCTGAGTTCGCAAGAACTCAGGTCGTGGTCCGATGCTGCACACTGAATTCTTGCGAATTCAGCTACGAACAACGCGGCTCTTCATGGGGCATGAATAATCCGGAATAGGCTTCCACCTGCGATTTCCCCGGCATCACGACAGGCTGGAAGCCTATCCCACATTTCTTCCGCACGCGGCTATTGCGGGGTCGGCTCATCCGGCCGCTCGGACACTGGTGATCCTTTGATCAACTTCGCCGAGCGGCTTCGTTGCCGATCCAATTCTTCGGCCAGCGTCCGCGTCACCGAGGTGCGGACTTTGGCACCGTTGAACAGGACGTCGAGATTGGTGAGCACGATCCGCTCGCCCGGTTCGAGTCCGGACTCGATCACCGCCAGGTTGTGCAATGTGCGGGCAATCTTCACCGTGCGTTGCTGGGTGACGCCGTCCTGTTCGACAAACGCGCGGCCGTCGAGAACCGTGTCGCGCGGCACCAGCTTGGCGCGTTTGAGGACCGGGCCGTCGATGCGCGCCTGCACGAAGGTGCCGGGGAGCAGCGGCGTCGCCTGCTGGTCATTGTCGACCCGCACGAACACCATCGCCGTGCGCGTGTGCTCGTCCGCCTTGGGGGACATGCGGACCACGTGGCCCTTCCAGCGCGGGGCCGCCCCCTCGTTCTCCGCCAGTTCCACCACCGGGAATTGCCGTTCCAGAACATCGGGCAGCAGCTTGGCGTAGTCGTCCAACGTGACAGACAGCGGAATCTCCACGATCTTCTGTTCGGTGATGGTCAGCAGCGGCTCACCGACGCGCACGTACTGGCCGATCTCGATCTTCACGGCGCTGATGATGCCGTCGAATGGCGGGCGGACGGATGTGCGGGCCAGCTCGATTTCCGCCAGCTTGAGATCCGCCGCATGACTCTCAATCCGCCGCTGGACCAGTTCCCGACGGACCGGCAGCAGATCCCGGTCGTTGCCGCTTTGGACCATCCCCTTTTCATGCTGTCGCAATTCCATCTGAGCCCGCCGCAGGTC
>JANMLE010001124.1:0-2254 GCA_031372385.1 Planctomycetota bacterium
GTATGCACATGGTTCACGAAGCCCTCTTCCAAAATCCCGCGCGAGAAGACCTGCTGGGGAACGCCGCACGCCAGACTGATGAAATGATTGTCGTGAATGTGCAGATCGATTCCCCATCCCCCCAGCTTCCGGAAGTCCGACATGTCGCCGGACCACTTGGGGGACGAAATGACGCGCCGAAAATGGGCGGCTCGCAGCTTGCCGTACTTCTGCGACGCGATCGCCTCCGCCGCGAACTTGAACTCCGGGAAGAACGGCAACACCTGGGCGACCATCAACAGCCGTCCCGTCTTCTTCGCCGCGGCGACCATCCGGTCGGCGGATTTGGGATCGAGAGCGATCGGCTTTTCGACTAGCACATGCTTGCCGGCTTGCAGCGCGTCGATCGCGACCTGTTCGTGCCGGTCGTTCGGCAGACAGATGTCGATCAGGTCAATCTCCGGATCCTTGATCATCTCGCGGTAGTTGTCGTAGGAGCTGACCTCGGTCAGGTCGAGCTGGGCTCCACGGGGACCGAAGTTGCCCTGGATTGATCGCCAGTCGCCGATCAACTTCTCGGGACTGCGGGTGCAGATGGCGGTGACGGCCGCACCCTTCAGTTTTGATCCGGTGATCTGACCCGCTTCGGTGAACTTGGTGGCTCCTGAAAAATGGGTCCACCCCATGAACCCGATTCCGACAATTCCGATTCTCACCATCGTCCAGACTCCTGCCGACAAACCCGTGCAACGCCTCCCCATTCATGGAAGCAAGCCGGGGCGTAGCATCAGGAGGGATGTCAGGAAAGTCAAGTTGCGGAGAGAGGTTGCGCTGCCACACTTTCGGCGGCAAGCCCCCGCCTGTTTTTCAGGCATGATGCCGTCGCCTGTTTATTGGGCACTCAGGATTCACGTTCGGAATGCGACTTTCGGCGACAGCGTTCCTGTGTCGCAACATTTTTTTATCAAACGGGTTGCGATCGATGGCCACTTCAAGGAAACGCACTGGCGTCGTCGGCGGCGAATGACAATCGGCCTGCTTGGAGCGATCGGAACGAAATTGCAAGAGGCATCGATTTGCACTGGATTTCCGGACAGGCAACCTGTTATCTTTATGACAACGTCGTCTGGTTGATGACACTGTTCAAGTGGTGTTCGAGTGGTGACGTCTTGCTGGTTGGCTCGACACGGCGAATCATTCTCGAATGCCAGCGAGGGCTGATCAGGACGGCTGCGTGCAGGAAAACAGGGAAGCTAATTGAACCATGAAAGGAGAACCGCATGCTGGTACTTTCTCGAAAGCCCGGTGAGAAGATTCTGATTGGCGACGACGTGACGGTGACGATCGTTCGGATCGGGCCGAACACGGTGCGAATCGGTATCGAGGCTCCGCGCACCATGAACATCGTTCGCGAAGAACTCTGCGAACACGCGGGTCACAGCGAACGGTCGATCGAGATTCATGCCGACGATGACATGATCTGAGTTCTGAATTCACTCGACTGCCCAACGGCGGCGTTCCTTCTGGGAAACGCCGCCGTTTTTGTTTTCCGGCACTCCGCCATTTCTGTTGACGGGCTGCTCGGCGCGGGTCTCCTGACCCCGCCGAAACGGCTGACCGAAGGTCTCCTCTTCTATTTTGAACACGAATGGCGGAGACCCTGTTTTCCATTTGGCATCGAGCCATCCACGCCAAGGATCTTCTTTCGCCCCCCGCTGTTGAGACGGCGTTTGTCGATGAGTTAGAATCGCCGCCAGTTCCGTCATGCCCTGCGGCTCGCGTTGTGGCGGAACGAGACTCGACTCCATCCCTTAGGGACCACCATGCTCAATCTGACCGGACGCGGAACAGCGCAGACCTGTGACGGCCTGACGCGACGCGACTTCCTTCAAGCGGGATCACTCGGTGCCGTCGGCCTGAGCCTGGCGGACTTGGCGGCGATGGAAGCCCGCGCGGCCGCCGCCGGAAAGAAGCCGGGCAAGGACGACCGGTCGGTCATCATGATTTTCAATCTGGGAGCCCCCAGCCAGATCGACACCTGGGATCCGAAGCCGGAAGCTCCGCTCGAAATCCGGGGGCCGTTTCAACCGATCGCGACCAAGTCGCCCGAGATTCAGATCAGCGAGATCTTCCCCAAACATGCGGAACTGGCGAACCACATTTCGTTCGTTCGCAGTTGCAACCACGGTTCCCCGGCCGTGCATGATGTCGGCTGGCAGATGATGCAAACCGGACGCTTCTTCACCGGCGGCTTGAACACTCCGCACGCCGGCAG
>JANMLE010001141.1:0-5108 GCA_031372385.1 Planctomycetota bacterium
CGGGCGGCGTCTGCCGAGTTGTTCTTTCAGGCGGTTGACGATGCTCGAATGCATCTGGCTGACGCGCGATTCGGACAGGCCGAGTGTCGTGCCGATTTCCTTCATCGTCAGTTCCTCGTAGTAATAGAGGATGATGATGAGGCGTTCGTTGCGGTTGAGGCCCTTGGTGACCAGCTTCATCACGTCGCGTTTTTGAATGGCGCGTGTCGGGTCTTCGCCCTTACTGTCCTCGATGATGTCGATCTCGCGGACATCCTTGTAGCTGTCGGTCTCGTACCACTTCTTGTTGAGGCTGACCAAGTTGACGGCGCTCGCCTCGGTTTTCAGCTTCTCGTATTCCTCGACCGGAATCCCCATCTTGCGGGAGACTTCCAGATCGGTGGGGGGGCGGCCGAATTCAGCTTCGACCTCTTTGCGGGCCGACTCCAGTTTGCTGGCCTTGCTGCGGACCAGCCGCGGCACCCAGTCCATCGTCCGGAGTTCGTCGAGCATCGCGCCGCGGATTCGCGGGACGCAATACGTTTCGAACTTGACCCCGCGGTCCAGGTCGAACGCCTCAATCGCATCGATCAGTCCGAAGACCCCCGCCGAGATCAGGTCGTTCAGGTCGACCCCGTCCGGCAGCTTGGACCAGACCCGTTCCGCGTTGTAGCGGACCAGGGGCAGGAACCGTTCGATGAGTTTGTTGCGCAACGACTGGTTCGTTTGATCGCATTTGAAATCGGCCCAAATCTGGACGATATCTTCTTCGGAAACCTTCGTGACCATCCAACCCTCCATGGTTGTCAGTGCATCATCGGCCGGGCGGTCCCGGTCCGCGATGACGACGTCGTTGCCGTCAGATGATTAACCGCTGCCGGCGGCTCGTTGGGACTTGCGTCCCGGTCATTCAAAAGCCTCTTGCCACAGTGTCCCGCACAACAATCCCAGACCGTAGACCACGATCAGCGACAGCAGTGCGGCACGCAGGGTGGCGTCGAAGCCCACCGAGTAAAACTCTCCACGAACAATCGTCACCACGAAACTGATCAAGGCCCAACGCCAGGCATATTGTCGTGCCATGTCCGGTTCCATCCTGCCGGCGGCCTGTCTGTCGTCGTGGTGCAAGTGGCAACCGCGACGGGCAGAGTTCCGCTCAATCAGTATCGACCGGGCGCGGCGTCAGGGTTGAACCAATTCACTCTATTTCTCCTGGATCTTCCAACCGGACCGACTTCGAACACAATCTTGAAACTCACACACTTCTCTTCAAGTCATTCATGCCGGAGTGCGCGCGTTGTGCGGCGTGTTGTCTGCTGAATCTTTCGATGAAGCGTCCCTCACGCCGTGCCGGCACCGTGCGGGTCAGCCGTTGTCCCATCTGTTCCAAAGCTTGTTGAGCGGGACCGGTGGGTGCGATGTCGATCAGCGGGACTCGGCGAAACACCGACTGACTCACGGCGGGATCGAACGGGATGAATCCGGCCAGTCCGATGTCGCTGCCGAGAAACGTCCGGGCCGCATGACGCAGCCGGTTCAGAATCTGTAGCGCCTGCTGCGGCGAATCCGCCTGATTGACGAGCACCGACACGGCGGACACACCCGCTGCCGCCAGCAGCTTCATCGCGGCGTACGCTTCAGCGACCGCGGTCGGCTCGGGAGTCGTCACGATCAGCGTGCAGTCGGCCGGCGCGGCACACCAGCGCGCGGCCGACAAGTCGGCGCCGGTGTCGACAATCAACCAGTCGTGCTGACTTTCAAATGTGGCCATGTCCCGCACCGCGGAGGTTCTCGACTCGCCCGACGTCAGCAGATGGCCGGCACCGGGAACGATTTGAATTCCGTGCGGACCCGTCAGCAGGATGTCTTTCAGATCGCGCGTTCCGGCCGCGACATGTTCGAAGTTCCAGTAACCGTTCTGACCGCAGAGCAACCCCAGGCTGCCCGTCCCCTGGCTGACATCCAGCAATCCGACCGACACGCCTTGTCGTGCGAACGCGATCGCCAGGTTCAGCGCGATGACACTCTTGCCGACACCCCCCTTGCCACTGACGACCGTCAGCGACCGGCAGACGCGCGACGGTTGGTCCGTCGCCGGTCGCGTCGCCGCTGAGCGCAGTGCGACCAGGGCGCGCAGTTCGCAAGCCTGGTCGCCGGCTGGGCAGTGTTCGAGTGGGGCTATGGTCAAAGGCATGCGGAGTTGTCTTCAATCAAGAGTGTTAAGAGGAATAAGGTTCTGTGTCTGTGAAGGCTATTGCCGCGTCACCGTTCAACCCGAAGGTAGCCACGGTCGCCAGACCGTGGGAAGTCACGCTCATTTCGCAATTGGCCCACGCTCTGGCGAGCGTGGCTACAACACAACTTTTCAGTTTTGGCGAAGCACTATTGATTGTTTGTCTGGTTGATCTTGTCGGTTCCCAGAATCAACCGGGCCGCCCGGCAGGGATTCGCGGGTTCGATGTCGCGTGGCACTTCTTGGCCGGTGGTGAAGTACGAGATTGGCAGGCCGATGTCGCGCGCGGTCGACAGCAAGCCGCCGCAGCCGGTCGCTTCATCGAGCTTGGTACACACGAGCGACGTCGGCCGGATGGCGGCGAAGCGTTCGGCCGCAGCCCGCAGGGCGTTCGCTCCGGAAGCGAGGCTCAGCACGAGATAGACGTGGTCGGGACAAACGGCGTCGATCAGTTGTTTCAATTCGGTCAGCCCGCGGTCGTCGTGCGGGCTGCGTCCCGCCGTGTCGATCAGGACCAGATCGCAGTCCAGGAACGAGTCGAGCGCCTCCTGCATCTCCGCGGCGCTGGTGACGATCCGCATCGGCAGGTCGATGATCTCGGCATACGTCCGCAGTTGTTCGACGGCGGCCACGCGATACGTGTCGACGGTGATCAGTCCCAGCTTGCATCCCTGCTGGACACCCAGGCGTCCCGCCAGCTTGGCCAGTGTCGTCGTCTTGCCGACACCCGTCGGACCGACGACCATCGCAATCTGGCGTTTCCCGGCGACCGGGGCCAGTGCGCGGTCGCAGGAAATGCGTTGTTCGATCAGCGCGGTCAACAACGCCATCGTCGAGGCGGTGTCCGCGAGTTGTCCCGGTGCCGCGCGGCGATGCAGCGTCACGATCAGTTCCCGCGCCAGCCCCTCCTCAACGTCCGCCTCGATCAATGTCATGTAATGCGGAAACAGTTCGGGGGGGATCTCGACCAAACCGCGCGGCTCGGTGCGTCGCCCCAGATCGGCGATCATCTGCTGCAGAACATCCAGGCGCTGTTCCATCGAGTGCGTTGCGGTTTGATCCGGAGCGGCGTTGCCCGGCGATGTCGGACGCGGACCAGACGGCATCATTCCGCGAGCCACGTCCTTGGCGAGGTTCTGCCACGAATCGGTGGCAACTGTGGCCGACGGAGCGGGTGATACGGAAGCAGGTGGGACTTCAAGAAGGCCCGGCATCCGGTTTCGTGACGTCTCCGCCATTCGTGTTGATGCTTGGGAGGGCGGGGCTCCTGCCGAGCCGATTGAACGTGGAACTTCGCATGTTTCTCGCGGCTCGGCGGGAGCCTCGCCCTGCCTGATGCTGTCGTTCTTTGCGGCAATGGTGGAGAGCTGGTTTCGCGGTGTGTGGGTCTCGGGCAACAGCGGCGGAGGTGGTGCCAGATCGGAACGTGATCTCCCCGCGCGATCCGGTTTCGGCGGCATCGTCCCGTTGTCGTGGCGGTCGCGTTTCGTGGTGCTGTTAGAAACAGATGCCTCGGCGGACACCGCGGACGACGATTGCGACGCACGCGGCTTCACCGGGGGGTGCGCAATGACTCCCCCGGAATTCGCCAACTTCAACGCGGCAGCGACCGCGATCGTACCGGCGTTGGAAGCCGCCAGATTGCGTGATTGCTGCGTCGCCGATCGCGGCGTGTGACGTGAGGCCGCGGGTTGCACCGCCCGGACTTCAAACTCCCGCCGTGACGAAAGCCAGCCAAACAAGCCGCCGGACGAGACTCGTTTGACGTCCAGCACCTCGGCCGCCAGACCCATCTCGCGCCGGACCCGGGCCAGCGCTTCTTCTTCGGTAGCGGCGCGGAACGTTCGAATTGTTTGGCTCATGGTGATCTCGCTCGACCGAGAGTTTCGACGGGGAAGGGTGCGTGTCACGAGACGGCGGCGGCGACGAATTCCGTTTCACTCGGAACTTGCCCAAAAGCTCCGCCGACGGGACAATGGGCAGCTTGATGGCGTTGATGGGAATCTGTCCCACCGACCGGATGTTCGTGTCGCGCGGGATTTCATTCAGGCTGAGCACCGTGAGTTTCGGCAGCGCACCGGCGGTGACGTGCCGCAAGACTTGTCGCACGCGCGGACCGCACACGACAACAGCCGGCAGTCCCTCGCGCGACAGCTTTTGGACCTGGCGGGCCAGCTCGTGACAGACCCCTTCAGTCACCTGCGGCGTCAGCTTGATGATCGGACCCCGCTCGGAGAATTCGAACCCGTTGGCCAGAACATCTTCGAGGGCCGGATCGACCGTGATGGCGTGAATCGTCCCGCGGGCGTCTCGCAACGGCTGACAAATGACGCGGCTGAGTGAATGCCGAACGTATTCCGTCAGGATCGTCGTGTCCTTCGTCCGTTCGGCGTAGTCACACAGAGTTTCGAGGATCGTTTCCAAATCGCGGACCGGGACACGCTCACGCAGCAGGTTGGCCAGCACCTGATGAACATGCGATGGCTTGAGCAGTTCCGGAATCAACTCGTCGATGACCCGCGGAGACGTCTGACGGAGATTGTCGAGCAACTGATGGACATGCTGCCGCGTGAGGAGTTCGTCGGCGTGTCCGCGCACCACTTCGGCCAGATGCCCGATCAGAACCTGCGTCGGTTCGACGATCTTGTAACCCAGTTCGCGGGCCAGTTCGGCCTGAGTGGCTTCGATCCATTTTGCCGGCCGGCCGGTGACCGGATCGAGTGAGTCGATGCCCGACAGAGTTCCGCTGACCCGCCCGGCATCGATCGCCAGCAGTCCGTCGGGACGAACTTCGCCGGTCGCGACCGTCACGCCGCGCAGCTTGATTTGATAGGCCCGATCCTTCAACCGCAGGCTGTCGCGGATCTTGACCTTCGGCAGCAGGATTCCCAGTTCC
>JANMLE010001147.1:0-2418 GCA_031372385.1 Planctomycetota bacterium
GCCCGGTGATCGTGGTAACCACCTGGTTATTTGTCCCGGTGCCGCTCCTCCGGGGGTCAGGCCGCCCTGTTCCAGAATCACCAGCATGCACTGCGTGGTCAGATAGATGTCGGTCGGGAACTGGTCGGTGTCCCAGCCGAGCATCAGGTCGCCCGTGTTGGCGTCGATGCTGCCGAGCGCTCCCTGGATGCGGGCGTATTCCAGTTCGTGCATCATCGTGTGACCGGCCAGCGTCGCGTGGTTGGTCTCGATGTTCAGCTTCACATGGCCCATCAGCCCGTGTTGACGGCAGAAGTTCAGGCAGGCGGCGGCGTCGAAATCGTACTGGTGTTTCGTCGGTTCCTTGGGCTTGGGTTCGAACAGGAACTGGCCCTTGAAGCCGATCTTCTTGGCGTAGTCGACCGCCATGTGCATGAACTTGGCGAGGTGATCCAGCTCGCGCTTCATATTGGTGTTGAAGAGGTTGTGGTAGCCCTCGCGTCCGCCCCAGAAGACGTAGTTTTCGCCACCGAGTTCAAGCGTGACTTCCAGCGCCTTCTTCACCTGGGCGGCGGCGAAGGCGAAGACGTCGGCGTTGCAGGTTGTCGCGGCACCGTGCATGTAGCGCGGGTGCGAGAACATGTTGGCCGTGCCCCACAGCAGCTTGATTCCCGTCCGCTGCTGGGCCGCCTTCAGCGCCTTGGCGACTTCGTCCAAAATCTTGTTGGTGTGTGACAGCGTGTCCCCTTCCGGGGCGACATCGCGGTCGTGAAACGCATAGTAGGGACAGCCGAGCTTGTCGATGAACTCGAAGGCGACATCGACCCGCTTGACGGCGTTCTCGACCGAGTTCGATCCGTCGTCCCACGGACGCTGCAGTGTCGCCGAACCAAACGGATCACTGCCGGTGCCGCGGAACGTGTGCCAGTAGCAGACGGTGAACCGCATCAATTCCTTCAGCCGGTGGCTCTCGACGATCTCCTCGGGGTTGTAGTGCTTGAACGCCAGCGGGTTTTTGCTGGTCGGGCCTTCGTACTGGATCTTGGGAATCTCGGGGAAGAATGACATCGTGGTTTGCCTGCTGAGGGTTGAAGGTGAAGCGTCGAACGTGACTCGAAGGGGAGCGCCGGTCGACGGGGATTCGAGTGGGCCTGCGACACACGGGGAGTCTATCGGCCACCGGGCGGACTCGCAAAGGAACGGCGATGTGGAACTGCGCGGCAAGAAAGCGGAACGGGGGGAGAGAAAGGAAAGCAGCGATGAATCGCCGCAGTCCAAATTGTCATCGCTTGGAAAGGATGGCCCAGAGCTTGGCCGTGCCGATCGCGCCTTCGACGATGAACAGCGTGCCGAGGAGAATACAGACCACTCCAATCACCTTGGCGGTCGTGCCCGTCAGATGCTTGGTACTGGTTAGCGGAAGGCCTTGCGGTGTGAACGCCTTCGCACCCAGCAGAATCGTGAAGACGCCGAGAATGATTCCGATCACGGGATGGGTCTCCGCAGTAAAAGGTTGACGAACGAAGTCGACTTCATGAAGAAGTCGCCGGGGTTTCAATCTTCGCCGACGATCATCCGCAGATAGCTTTCGTAGCGGGTGGCCGAGATCAAATCGTGCTTGATTGCCAGACGGACGGCACAGCCCTCTTCGTGAACATGCAGGCAGTCGGGAAACTTGCAGCGCGGGACGAACGGCCGGAACTCGACGAAGAAGCCTTCGACCTCGACCGATTGCACGTCCCACAGTCCCAGTTGGCGGATGCCCGGCGTGTCGACGACCCAGCCGCCGGATTGCAATTCGAGCAACTCGGTGAAGCGCGTCGTGTGCCGGCCCTTCTGGGTCACATGGCTGACGTCACCAATTCGCAGGCCGAGCCCCGGTTGCAGGGAATTCAACAGTGACGACTTGCCGACGCCGCTCTGACCGGTGAAGACCGTCTGGTGTCCCTTCAACTGCCGCCGCAGCCGCGGCATCCCCAGGCCGGTCGTCACGCTGGTCGGGATGATCGAGTAACCCATCCGGGCGTACATGCCGATCAGCGGTTGCAGATCGGCGAGGTCGACGAGGTCGCACTTGTTGAGCACGATCAGGGCCGACGTCCCCCCCTTGGCCGCGCTGACCACGAACCGGTCGATCAGCGCCGGCTTCAACGGCGGATCGCTGGCCGAGGCGATGATCGCCACCTGCGAGATGTTCGCGACGAGGATGTGCTGCTTGTACTGATGCCCGCGCGCCAGCACCCCCTGCCGCGGCTCGACCCGTTCGATCACGCCGTGTGCATCGCCACTCGGCAGGAACAGGACGTGGTCGCCGGCGACGACGGCGCTGCGTGCTTCGCGAGACACCGTCCGCACGACGCGCCGCACGGTGCATTCATAGCGGCGACCCGCCTCGGCCTGACCGGCATCGGCCTGCACCGTGCATTGCGTCGAACCGAT
>JANMLE010000138.1:0-4231 GCA_031372385.1 Planctomycetota bacterium
TCGGTGATCGCGATATCCGCTTCGATCTTGGCTTCCACCGGGACCGACACCTGCGGATTGTTGGCGTCGTCGGTCACGAGGATGATCTGGTCGCGAAGGGTTCCGATCGGGGCCTGCGGATTGAGGGTGACCGTCAGTTCGTAGTTCACCAGACCGTTTCCTCGCGCCGCTTCGCGCAGTGCCACACTCACGTTGGGATTGGTGGCCTTGGCCTGCGTCAGCGTCCAGTCATTGCGTCCCGCATAGTTGATCTGAACCTTGCGCTCCGCCCCGCTTCCCAGATCAACGACCCCAAAGTTCGCGGCACCGGGTGTGATGACGACGTCCTTGCGGATGAAGGCTTGGACCGGAAACTCCACGATCGCGGTGGCTCCATGCACAGGATCCAGCAGCGCCACAATGGCCTTCGAATCTCGCTTACCGTCGTACTGAATCGTGTTGAGCCGCAACGTCAGCACCCGTTGCTGTCCGCTCGGAATGACAATCGGCAGTTGCTCCGGCGGTGGGTCGCTGCGACTGATTTCCGCCCATGAAACGCACCCGCACCCGGTCGTCAGATTGGTGACATGGATGTCTTCCTTGTAGATGTTCTTCACCTTCAACTGAATCGCTGAGTCGGCCCCCTTGGCGACGGAGCCAAACTTGATCTCCGTCACTTCGAACATCTTCGATCCCCACAGGGGATCCTGGTTGGCGCGGGCTGATGCCCCGGCAACAAGACTGGTCACGGTGGCGATGACCAGGAGGAGTTGCGGCAATCTGCGGGTGGGGTCTGCGGGTGAAAAGAACATCGCTCTGCCTCGCCTTCTGAAATCGGGGGTCGGTGGGCAAGTCGCCCTTCTGGACGGCCAGCGGGAGCACTCCCCAAACAACCCGATCATTCCCTTGCGATCTCACCAACGTCTGCTCGACAACACAGTCGGGCGATGACGCCGGTCAGGCCGCCGCGTCATCCCGTCATCGACTTGCAATGGTCTCGGAATGATCGTCGAACAGCCCGGCGCACAGTAAGTTGAGCCCCCGAAAAAGTCAACGCGGGGCACAAGTTGCGGCCATTCCTCACCGATTGCGAATGCAACCTGCGGTCAGGCAGTTTGCCGTGCGCGTCCCATTCGTTGGCTCCTTAAATTCGCTGTCGATCTCTCAGTCAAGACGAGGAGGCGACAGCGGATTTAAGGAGCCAGCGAATGTCGGAATTGGAGACACACTCCACGGGACAAGCATCGAACAGGGTCTCATTTCCGAATGACAACAGAAACTCCGCCGCGCCAACCGCGAACCGTTCCCGTGTATGTCGCGGGGACTCGCTGGGATCAGTCCGCTCCAGAATTGATCCGAAGCGGTGTCGATCCACGGTGCTCCCAAGCATCACCGGCTACCAGAGTTTCCCGGTAGCTTGAGCGACGGAGTCTCCAGTGTTTTTTTCGCGTCGGAGTCGCCGACATCCGGTGCCTCGTCCAAGTTGGTCTTTGCCGCCGCGGGAAACGCGGGAACCGTGACGTCCGTAATCTCGGCCAACGGCCCCGTTCGCAGTGACAACCGCAGATCGTTGTGCTCCAGCGCCGTGGCCCGGTACACGGGATGAGTTCGACCCGCCAGACTCAATGATCCCAACCCTTCTCCGGGAGTGATCGCCGTTCCACCCGATTTGAGCGTCAGCTTCACCGGCGCCGAATTTGGATACTTGATCGTGACCGCGACATCCCGCGCTTCGTGGGCCGTGGAGATCGGGCCGCCGAATTCGGCGATCGCGTCAAAGCTGATCAGCATCGAATCGCGACCGGGAACGAAGCGCGGGTTCGTGAATGTCTTATCGCCCAGGTGCAGCGCCACGCTGGCGTTTTGCAGTTGCCACGCCGGGCTGGCTGTCAGCACGAAGTCATCGCGTCCGAAATTCAGTCGCGGTGTTCCCTGCATCGTCAATTGGATCTGATCGACCACGGGTTGCGGCGTCGCGGGAGTGAGCTTGGCGGCGCACAGAATCAGTTGCGGAATGGGGACGTCACGCACCCACTCCGGGTCCGTCAATCGCGCGGCCAGTTCGGGGCGGTTGTCAGTCTGATAGTACAGGCCCAGCAGAGCCACGCGGCTTTGGCCCCGTTCCAGGTTGACGTCGATGTTTCTCAGGATCGCGTCTTCGGCGTCCTGGTTCCGGCCGTGCTTCTGCAGGACGGCGGCACAGATCAGGTTGGCCTCCCACGCTTCCGTCGAGAAGCTGAGTGCCTTCAGCGCCGTGTCGGCGGCAGCCGGCTGATTGAGATAGGACTGAATGTAAGCGCGATTGGCCAATCCCGCCGCCAGCATCTCGTCCTTGCGGAAGTGCCCGTTGCTCAGCGACGCCAGCTTCTCGTACGTTTCGGTGGCGGCGACAAACTGCCCGAGCGACTGCTGGGTCCGCGCGACGTAGTACCAGTAGGGGGGATAGCATTCGAGGAACGATTCCATCCGCTTCAGGACTCGCAGACGGACGGTCGGATCATTCTCGCGCCAGGCATTTTCGAGTTTGTCGAGATCATCGTTGCGGACCAGCCAGCGGTCGGGAATCTGCTTGGCGCGGGCCATCTTCCACGAGGTGTCGAGGAACAGGGTCGACTTGTCGACCACACTGGTCATCAGCTTCTTGTCGACCTGCCAGCGGTCCTGTTCCTTGCTGACCGTCTTGTTGCGGTGATCCCACCAACTGCTGGCTCCGGTCTTCACTGCCGAGAAATACTGGGTGGTGGCGACTTCCGCGGCGATTTGAAAGGCGTTGATTCCCAGATCGCGGTGCAGGTTGCGGACGTACTGTTCCTGGATGACTTCCTTTTCGCGGTCGGCCATCTGGACGTGCGAGATCTCATCGAGCACCCCCGAGTAGAGCTTCATCACCTCCTCGTCGGCGATGCCGTTCAGATTGAGATGGTTCAGGATCTTTTCGCGTTCCTCAACCATCACACGGACGGTCGGATATCTGCGGATTCGGTGCAGGGCCGCGCGACTGTAGTTCAGGGCCACGGCGGCGGAACGCCGCTGTTCATCCGTCGCAGGCTCACCGGCCTGGAGGGATGCGAACTCACCCTCCAACATTCCGATGATGAGCACGGAGAGAACGGCACTTCGCAGAATGACGCTTCGATTCATGAATGGCATTGGCATGACAACCTCGTCTCCACGGGGCGGACAACAAACACGTCGGACCCAGCGCGGGCAAGTTCAAGATCGGGACTCGCGGAGGGGACGAGCGAGCACCGGTTCCGACTCAATCGCACAGGCGTGATCCCGAGTGCCGTACCGTCGTGGCACGTTATCGAGGTGACATCCCGTCACCACCACAGGTACTCGCTGAAGCAGCACACGGGGTGCCACTTCCCCTCCGCGAGACGCAGTGAAGGTCAGGATCTGACGAACTGTCTGGTCAGGGGAATTCTAACCGGCGATTTCCGCCGGAGCCGGAGTCCATCCGCCAGCGCACGTCACGAATGCCCGAGTTCGCGTCGAACCCGCCGACTGGCGAAAGACGTTGGATCGAGACGATCAACACAGTCCGCGAAAGTCTGGGGGTCAGTCGGAGTCTGCCGGATGGATCGAAGATCCGCAGGAACTGTTTTGGGCCGCGCGGCGTCTGATTCGGGGCAGTTCGAACGCAACGTGTCGCAGGCCGGAAACCGGCTGGCATCGGAAAACCGCCTGTTCCCCAGAAGAAGTCAGGAGAATCACATGCCGACTCGAATCGCTTGGACGGCACTCGTCACGCTCGGTTGTTTGGCTGCGCTTGGCCACACACGTGACCATTCGCTGGTCTACGGGTGCGCAGATCCGTTTGGTCCCGTTGCCGCCACCGTGGTGCTCAATCCGAATGACCCGCTGCCCTCGGACGCAGCGTCGCTGGTGAAAGTGTTCGATGGCGAATCCACCGCGATCCGCCAGAAGGCCGAGCAAGAAATACAATCTCGCCGACAGACACTGATCGTCACCTTGCAAGCCTTACAAGATGATTACACGCGTCAGGCGAAGTTGGATGAGGCGGTTGCGATTCGCGACGTCATCCGGCAACTGAAAGCGGCCCACCTGAAGCCGTTGCCCAATCCGGGCACCATGTCCCAGTACACAAACCGGATTGGCGAGACGTTCTATTTTGAAGTCGTGGGCCAGGTGAGCTCGTCGATCTGGGGGACCGAGGTCTACACGTATGACTCGGACATCGCGACGGCGGCCGTCCACATGGGAGTGCTGAAGCCCGAACAGCGCGGCA
>JANMLE010001246.1:0-1228 GCA_031372385.1 Planctomycetota bacterium
CTTGGCGAGCGCATGGAAGGCCTGGATGGCGAGGGCCTTTTCAGTGTTGAGGGCGGCGAGGATTTCGGCCGACACGGTTTTCATCAGCATGTCCGCAAAGCCTTCGGCCGCCTTCAGCAGGACGTTGCCGACGAAGCCCTCACAGATGACGACGTCGGCGGCACCGTTGTAGAGATCACGTCCCTCGACGTTGCCGATGAAACTGTCGCTGACGATGCTCTTCGTGAACAACCCGTGTGAATCGCGGACGACATCGGTCCCCTTGCCGTCTTCGCTGCCGATGTTCATCAGGCCGATCGACGGGCATTCGATGCCGAACATTTCGCGGGCGTAGATCGCGCCGATGATGCCGTACTGCACGAGGTGTTCGGGACGCGCACCGGGGTTGGCGCCGACATCCATCAGGATGGTCTTGCCCTTGGTGGTGGGGAGCGCGACGGCGATGCCGGGACGCTTTACCCCCTTCAGGAACAGGCGCGTCCGCAGGCCCGCGGCCACAACGGCCCCCGTGTGGCCGGCACTCACGACGGCATCGACCTGCTGGGTCGCCATCTGCTGCCAGCA
Organism: Planctomycetota bacterium; assembly: GCA_031372385.1. Lineage (GTDB taxonomy): Bacteria > Planctomycetota > Planctomycetia > Planctomycetales > Planctomycetaceae > Schlesneria. Next base: position 565 of record JANMLE010001246.1, read on the forward strand.
GACGACGATCGAGCAGTTCGGCTTCTTCCGCAACCCCTCAATTGGCTTCTCTTCCATCTCAATCCAGCCGTCGGCCGGTTGAATGCGAAGGCGGTCACCCGAGTAGCCAGACTTGGCGATGGCGGGTTCCAGCGTTGGAACATCGCCCACCAGGATGACCTGCAGATCGGGGTTGTCCTTCAGGGCCGCGATCGCTCCATCGAGATTGGGCGAAACGCCGAAGTCGCCGCCCATCGCGTCCAAGGCAATCCGCATGGGAGAGTTATTCCTCGACTTCGACCATGGCCCGACCCAGGTAATCGCCGCAAGTCGGACAGACGACGTGAGACGGAATGGGGGTCTGGCACTTGGGGCAGTTATGAAGCTGCGGCGGCTTGATGGCGTCGTGACTGCGTCGCCGCCGCGATCGGCCCTTGGATTGTCTGCGCTTGGGAGCGGCCATGGTGTGGTCAATTCCAACTGTTCGAGGCACATGGTGGCGATGGCAAAGCCGCGCCGATTCACGCGGCAAAACGGACTTCCCACCCCCGGAAAGTCGGGGCATGGTACGGGAAGCGGAAAAGAAGTGTCAAGGAAGCGGCGGCCAACGCTTCCGCGGCACGAGAACTTCCACTTCAGCCATGAGTTACGGTGCTTCAACCGCCGGCGACACCAGTTTCCCAGT
>JANMLE010001280.1:0-3782 GCA_031372385.1 Planctomycetota bacterium
TGCTCCACGCCGTCCAAGTCTCCCTGCGTGAAGATCCGGCCATCCTTAAGGGACAGCGACGAGTAACCGACACCGACCGAATCGACCTGCCAGACCACCGCCGGCCCCTCTTTGGGCCACTCGCGCAACAGGCCAGTCTCCAAGCTGATCCCGTCCCGATTCGGTCCGCGCCACTGCGGCCAGTCCCCCGGCTTCGACGGAACCTGAGCCAACACGACATTCCCTGCCAACAATCCTGCGGCGACAATCGCCAAAGACAACTTCATTTCAAGCACTCCGTACCGTTGGAATCCAAATCGACCGATGCGACGCAAGCTACCTGAGCACCACCGGAAACGGAAGTCTGGCGGAGTCGCCACGAGCCGGTTGGAATCGCCGACACTGGTTTGTTCGCAAGCGCTTTGTCAAACCTTGCGTGTTGGAGTCGGAGCAACTCGAACTACTGTAGTCCCGCCGCTCCGCCGGCGGGACGCTCCGCCAGTGGGACATCCGGGCGGCGGAGCGACCGGACTACAGTATCGACCCCATATCCATGTCACGGCGCGTCGAGGAACACAGTCTCGCGATTCCCCGAGTTGAACGAGATCAAGCACACGATCGGTTCGGTTTCAGTATTCGACATGTTGTGAGTCACCCCGATGGGAATGCGGATTGTCATGCCGGGACGAAGCGCAATCACATCGTCGTTGAAACTGTGCTCCCCGCAGCCGGAAAGCATGTGCAACACCTCTTCGCAGTTCGGGTGATAGTGTCGCGGGTTGCGTTGGCCCGGCAGGATGTGGCACAGTCCGAGTGTTTGCTCGGCCCGATCCAAGACCTTGGCATTGCAGAGCCACTGCAGCGTTCCCCACTCGAAGGTTTCGATGGGCAGCGTGACGCTGTTCGTCACGAATCGGCCGGGGTCAAACATACTGTGTCCTCCGGGAGCCGTTGCAGAATGAATGAAAGACATGGGATGAGGAGCGAAGGGCAACCTTGTGCGACCGCTGATCGCATCCTTCATCCCCCATTGTTCACGCCTGAATCAGCAACTGGTTCACGCCTGAATCAGCAACTGCGTTTGCTCTGGCAAGTGCTGCGCGACGCCCTGAATGACGTCGCCCTTCATGGTTCGCCAGAGTGCGCCGCGTTTGGTCGCTCCGATGATCACGCGGTTCACGCCGTAGGTGACGGCGAAATCGACAATCGTCGCTGCGATGTTATCTGCCACCGTGTACAGGAAACGAATGGGAACACCCGCCGCCGCCGCCTGCTCCTGGATTTGCCGCGCCACCCTTTGAGCATCGGCATCGTGTGCGATGTCCGGTTTGTTGGCGGGGCCAAGCATCGAAACGGCGATGTGTCGGACGAACAGGAACAGCAACTCGGCCTGCGCCTGCTTCGCCTGTTCGAGCGCGAAGGCGACCAGTTTCGGATTGCCCTGCGTCGCGACGAGGAACCGCAGGCCGCTCATGGCTGGAATGGACTCCGCGCTGCCCGCCGTCAAATCGCGAATCTGTCCGACCAGCGAGGTGACTCGGCCGCCAATCTCGGCGCGATGATGCGTGACCCAGCGCGCGGCCATGCCGATCGTCACAATGACTCCCGCAAACGCCAGCGCGTGCGGTTTCTCATAGGCAATCGAGAACCAGACGCCGATCATCAACACGGCGAGAATCGACATCAGGATGCGCTCCCACCGCTTCATCGGCAGGTTGAACGACGTGACGCAACTGCCCAGATTCACGGCGACGGCTCCGACGACGCCGATGGCGTACAGATCGGCCAGATGCCCGACATCGGGAACCAACAGAACCGTGATGGTCGGTATGATCGTCGCCACCACCAGCGGAATCAGCGGCATGCCCCATTTGTTCAGCCCTGCAAATGAGGTCGGAAGTTCGCGGTCGCGAGCCATCATGAATTGAACGCTCACTAAATCGGTGAGAGCGGTGTTCACCGCCGATAGCAGCAGCAACGCGAACACGATGGCCGCCACCGCGGCGAACCCCGGCCCCACGTAGTAGTCGGCCATCACGCGCAGCATGTCGTCACGGTGAGCGGAATAAGCCCGAGCGGGATCACCGTCTCCCAGAACCGCCAGCGGCATGGCCAACATCGCCAGCGTGAGCACCAGATTCAACACGACGATCTCGATCATCACGGGCCAGATGGCGCGGCGGGCCGTGCGCTCGACCGGTTCCACCATGATGCCCGTCATGTTGGCGACGGCTTCCACCCCCGAGATCGCCAGAATGATCGCCGTGAACTGCGCCCACCAGGTGAACGGCGAACCGGTCAGCGGTTCGATGTGAGCGCTCGGCAAAGACGGTCCCGCCGCCACAGCGATCACCAGACTGAAGCCGATCGTCAACACGGCGGCGAACAGCGCGGCGGTCCCGGCCTTCGTGGGACCGAAGAGGTTCACGATCCCCAGCAACAGGATGCTGCCTGCCGCCCAAAGAGCCGGTTGGGGAACACCCAGATAATGAAAGGCATCCAGTGCCGACAGCGCCGCCGTCACCACGTAATCCGCCGTGAGCAGCAACGCTCCGAACACCGCCAGCGATTGCGAGCGGTGTCGCGCCGACGAGTAAACGCCGCCGCCATCGGGATACATTCGGCAGATCACCGAGTAGGCCCAGCCCACGGCCACGAGCAGCCCGGACATCGCCAGCATCAACCACAACGAGGCGTGTCGCGCGTGAAAGAAACACAACCCCAACACATACAGCCGACTCGTGCCCCAGTCGCCGAACAGCATCGGTCCGGCGTGATACCAGTGCAACTGGCGCGGGCGGTTCCCTTGGACCAACATGGTCACTCTCCCCGAGACGCAGCACTTGTGCGCAGGGCGAGGCCGATCCACACACGGGACCGGTAATAGAAGGAGACCGAAAGCGGCACGTTCGTGCTCGGATTCAATCTCTCATCCTCGACCCGCCTACGAGGTTAGCTGACGGGCTGGGAGTCGAGTTGTCTCCCTCCGGCCGAAGCCGAATTAGCCCCAATTGTTGGTTCCCCCGTTCCGCCGCAGTCTGGCGGATTCAGCGTTCGTCACTGCGTGACAAGTGATGACTGCGTCTCAACGGGCAAATACGCTAACACGTCACGGCGGTCACTGCAAAAGCATGACGCCTCTGGGTGGTGGGTCAGTTTGAAAACGCAACTCGTGTGGCACGCCCTGAGTCTTCGACGGGCGTGGGAATTACGCGGTGCCTCGATCCACGCCCTTCGAAGACTCAGGGCGTGCCACTCAAACTGACCCACTACCCGCCTCTGAGCAAAGTTGCTCTGTCAAGTTTGGCGACCCGCGCCTGTCGCTCAGCAGCGAACCGAATGCACTTACGATAGGATCGTGCCCGTCCATTGTTTGGCGCGGACCGTGATGACCGCGATCCTTTCTCACCGGATGCCGGCTTTCCATGAAAATCACCGCCGTCGAAACACTGGTCTGCCATGCCCGGATGCGAAACTGGGTCTTCGTCAAGGTGCTCACCGATCAGCCTGGTTTGCACGGCTGGGGAGAAGCCACGCTCGAATGGCACACGCGGTCCGTCGTGGGGGCGGTCGAAGACATCGCCGAGTTGATCGTCGGTGAAGACCCGCGACGGATCGAGCATCTGTGGCAGATGATGTTTCGCCAGCACTTTTGGCACGGCAACGGCATCGTCCGCGCGACGGCGATCAGCGGGATCGATCTCGCCCTGTGGGACATCGCCGGCAAGATCGCGAACATGCCCTGCAGCCAGTTGTGGGGCGGCCGGGTCCGAGACTACGTTCGGACGTACAGCCATCTCGGC
>JANMLE010000152.1:0-3011 GCA_031372385.1 Planctomycetota bacterium
CCTACATCGACGAACTGACCACCGAGCCGTTCGTGATCGATGCCGGAGGAAACCTGATGATCCCGACGCGGCCGGGTCTGGGCGTCGACATCGATCCCGACAAGCTGAAACGCTTCGCCGGCAAGCGGACGGTGTTTCGGTAACGCTTTCTCAAGGAAATGGAAATGACTCGCATTATCGTCAAGCCGGTCGATTTGGATCTGGAGTCACCGGGGCGCCGCGATTATTGGGTGGCCCTCGAACACGACACGATGTGGGGTGCCCAACTGATTCCGCTGACGGTCTGGGTCGGACCGCAAGCCGAGCGCGGCAAGGGGCTGGTTGCGTTCGGATCAACGCACGGCAACGAATACGAAGGCCCGGTTGCGCTGAGGCGGTTGCTCGGTGAAATCGACACCGCGAACGTCACGGGCCGGGTCATCATCATCCCGGTGCTGAACGTCGAAGCGTTTCGCACGGGGACGCGCGACAGTGTCGAAGCGGACCGCGTGAACCTGAACCGGGCGTTCATCGACGGGGCGGGCAAGCAGCCGACTCTGGCCGGCATCTCGCACCGCATCGCCGCATTCGTGCGTGACTTCATCTGGCCGCAGGTTCACGTCGTGATTGACCTGCATTCCGGCGGCAATCAGATCCGGTTCGACATCTGCGCCAGCTTCCATCCCATCGACGATCCGGAACAAAGCCGGTTGACCGCCGAAGCCGCGCGCTGGTTCGGCGTGCCGCTGATCATGGTCTACCAGAACACCACGCCAGGCCTGCTGACGAGCGAAGCGGAGCGTCTCGGCAAAATCACTGTCGGGACGGAACTCGGCTGGGGCGAGGCGGTGCTGCGCAAGGGTGTCACCTACGGACGGCAGGGGGTTCTGGCGGCGGCCATTCGTCACGGACAACTGGCGGGAAAGATCGAGCCGATCGCGCATCACGCCGACAGGACTCAGAAGTGCGCGGCGATCGTCGACTTTGAATGCTACGTCCCCGCGCCGTTTGCCGGTCACTACGAGGAGGTTCTCGCGTGCGGAGTCCGCGTGAAGAAGGGTGACGTCGTCGGCCGGTTGCACGATTTCGCCCGCATCGACGAAACCGCGTGGCCGGTGTGTGCCGGTGTCGACGGCATTGTCGTCGGCCAGGCGTGGGCGGCGCGCGTGCGACAAGGGCAGTTCATCGTCTGTGTGGGACGCGAACAGCCGTGGCCGCTACCGTAGTCCGGTCGCTCCGCCGCCCGGACACTTCTTCTGACGGACGTCGCGCCAACCGGATGTGCCGCCGACGGAGCGGCGGGACGATAGTAGCCGCTGGTCGGCAACGACGAGATCTCCATCGGTTCGGCGCGGCACGGTGGGACATCGCGAAAGCGGAAGGGATGCTCAGTTCGCCAGCCGTCGAGATCGAGGCTTGTCCAAATCCGCGTAAGCCACGTTGTAGACTTCCGCTGAGTAAAAGGTCTTGGGTGTGACACCCGGCAGTTCCCGAAGGATGCCAGCCTTTACCAATTTGGCCAAATCGCTTTTGGCCGTGTTGTACTGGACGTTCAGCCGCTTCGTGACGTCCGCGACTCGGACGAATGGCGACTCGAAAAGCGCCGCGACGATCTGACTCAAGCGGAGAGTGCCACTCGATTCTTCGAGCCGCCGGGTGAATTCGCGTTGCACCCCCAGGAGCTTGTCGCACCGGTCGATCGTGTCCCGCGCCTGCGCGACGACTCCCTGCAAACAGAACTCGATCCAGCGATGCCAGTTTCCCACCGTGCTGACTTCGAAGAGCCCGGTCATGTAGTCGGATCGGTGCCGTTCGAAATAGTCGCTGAGGTACAGCCACGGTTGGGTGAACCCGCATCGTTCCTTCAGCATCAGCGCCAACAGCAGTCGCCCCACGCGGCCATTTCCATCCTGAAAGGGATGGATGGCTTCAAATTGATAGTGAACGAGGAAGCAATCGACCAGCGGATCAAAGGGCGACTTCTTGTTGTGAATCGCTCGTTCGAGGTCGTCGAGGGCTTGCGGAACCAGTTCTGGCGGGGGCGGGATGAATCGCCGTGAGGTGCCGATGGCAACCTGGATGCGGCGGAACCGGCCGGGAGATTGCTCCTGACCGCGAACACCCGCCATGAGCGTCCCGTGCAGTTGCAGGATCAGCCGCTTGGAGAGGGGCAGGCTGGCATCGATTCCTTGTTGAAGAGCTCGTCGATAGTTTGAGACTTCGCGCCACTCGTTGCGCTCGTCGGAATCAGACTCCGCGTCGCCGGGATCGGCCTCGAACAGGAACAATTCACGCGGTGTGGCGTAGGTGCCTTCGATGGTCGATGACTGCAAGGCTTCGCGGTGGGCCAGGGGTTTCAAGAGGAGATTGGAAGTCGGCAACGAGCGGCCGATCCCTTCCAGCAGACCCATCTGGTGCTTGGCTTCTGCCAAGAGCGGCCAGAGGTCCGGTGAGAATTCCCAAGACGGGGGTAACGGTGCGGGAACAAAGGCCGAATCGCCGTCTGGTAGCGCGACCAGTTTTCCCGTCGAGGGATTCGTGAACAGAGCTTGATCCACCATCGTGTTCCGTCGGAGGGCTTCGGAAGGAGTTTGCGGGAGTTTTCAACAAACGGTAGTTTTTTGCAATCGACCGGCAGGGGATTGCAATGAATTGCAATGGAGTACGACACGCCGCAACTCATGGCAGGCTTGGCGATTGCCGATGGCGTTGCTGCCGCATTGGCCCCGAAGCGGCTCGGTCGGCTGGTGCTGTTGGCACAGACTCGTGGTCGTTGATGAATGGCCGCAGACACGCTGGCTTGTCGCTGCGTCCGCCGCGCTGGTAGTCACGCCACAATGTCGCGGCGACAGCGGCCGGTGCAAAGTCTCTCTCATGCGTGAGGTACTCGAACAGCAACTCGACGAGTCGGCTGAGCGAGATGCCGTGGGACTGGCCTTCGCGCGCGAAGAGCCACGCGGTGAGGCGGCGGAACTCGGCGAACGGGGATGTCCCCAAGGCGTCGTCTCTTCTGTCTCCTGACTCCTGTCTCC
>JANMLE010000153.1:0-7626 GCA_031372385.1 Planctomycetota bacterium
CACGAGGACCGAGCGTTTGAAGCGGTCGACGATGACGTATTCCTTCACGCCGACAGCGTGGTACTCGTCCCGCTTGTGGATGTAGTCCCGCTCCTGGTCGGAGCGGCTCTGGCTGACGAACTCGAACACGAGAGCCGGAACGCGCTGCGGCACGGACCGCTCGGCGTCGTCGCCGACGAGGTAGACACAGATGTCCGGCAGGCGATCATCGTCGGGTGAAGTGGCGACCCAGCCTTCCACGTCGACATCCTCGACCAAGCTGAGGTGATGACCCCAGTAGGCACCCAGTATTCGACGAAACGGGCGTGACACAAGCCGATGATCCGACCCGGCTGGTGGCATGACGACCAATCGCCCGCGAACGCGTTCGTATTGGAACGGCTCCACGAACTCCACGTTCGCGAATTCCGCGGCGCTCACCCGACGCCCGGCGTCGTTGGGGCCGAGTCGCGATTGAGCTGGCTGCCCGCCGGGCAATGCTCCACTGATCATGGGAAGCCTCCTTCAGTACTGCCCTCGCTTCACCTTTCAGCCCGAAGTCGCAGGCGCATTCTGCCAGTTCTCGACGGTCAGGCCGGCAACGCGAGTGAATTCTCGCGTATTGGCTGTGACAAGAATCAGGCCGCTGGACCGTGCGTGCCCTGCCAACAAGACATCGTATGGCCCAATTGGTTGTCCCTGTTGTTCCAAAGTGGCACGAATGTTCGCGGCGTGTGCAGCGGCGGCATCGTCGAAAGGAAGTTCATGGACGGTGTTCAACAGCAGTTGAACCTTGGCCCGCTCCTTCGTGGGGTCCGAGCATTTCTCGATGCCGGAGAAGAGTTCGTAGCTGGTGATCGACGAGATCGCGCATTCGTCCGGCGAGACCGCCGCCATGCGCTGAGTCACTTGCGGATGCTTCCGCATGACGGCGATGCACGTGTTCGTGTCGAGCAGATAACGCATCATGGCCACCGATCAACTGAGCATCGGAGCGGGCGGCATTTCGCCTTGCGATGGCCGAGCAAATGCGGGATCGGTGATGTGAATCGCCTCGAAGAAATCCGCCGGCCAAGTCGCTGTCTTGAGCGGTTCCAGAACCACGGCCTGCCCGTCCTTACGAATCGAAACCGTCGCTGACGCGAAACGAAACTCCTCTGGCAGCCGAACTGCCTGCGAGCCATCAAGCTGCTCGATGATTTGTGCTGTGGTCATCGCCGAGTCCTCAACTTGTGCTGACTGATGCTGAGAATTGGATCCCTTTTCGACGCTCTCACGACTCAACCCAAAATGCCTTCGACGAGAAACTCCACGAACGACTCAGCCATCGTGTGTATACCGCCAAAGTTATGGTCTTCCACCACGATCTTGCCACTCGGTTGGTGAATACCAAATGGGTTTCCAGCGCCATCCCAACCGATGACGAAAACGTCGGTCATAGTCCAGCCGCGAGGCGAGCCAAATTCTTCTCGAAACTTACGGTGCGATTCAAACAGTTCTTCGATGCCATCAACCCACTCAGAACCAACGGCCCCACCACCAAACTCGCAGAGAAATTCGCGAAACTCGTCCGGAATCCTTTCAAACTCTGACTCAAAACGAATCAACTGTTCTTTGGAGGCTGGCCGAAACCGGTTGCTCTCTGGCTTCGCGCTCCATGCAGATATCAGAGCTTGGTGAATCGCTTCGTTCATGGATGTCCCGGATCACAATTGACTCAACCCAATTCCGCCATTCGCTTGCAGATCGCTTCGGCCATTTCGCGGGTGCCGACGGCGGTCGGGTCGTTGCGGTCGGGCTTCATGTCGTAGGTGACGTACTTGCCTTCCTCGATGATGCTGGCGACGGCTCGTTCCAGTTTGGCGGCGGCGGCGGCTTCGCCCATGTGTTCGAGCATCAGCTTGCCAGAAAGGATCAGCGCGGTTGGGTTGACCTTGTTCTGGCCCTTGTACTTCGGGGCCGAACCGTGGGTCGCTTCGAAGATCGCCGAGTCGGGGCCGATGTTCGCGCCGGGGGCGACACCGAGGCCGCCGACCAGGCCGGCACAGAGGTCGCTGAGGATGTCGCCGTACAGGTTGCCCATCGTCAGCACGTCGTAGTTCTCGGGCTTCTGGACCAGTTGCATGCACATGTTGTCGACCAGGCGTTCCATGTAGACGACGCCCGCCGCGCTGGGGACATTGCCCGCCAGAGTCGGATCGGCTTTGACACCCTCGGCCAGCTTGGCGTCTTCGTACTTCGCGCCGAACGCGGTCGCGACGGCGCGCGTTTCGTCGTACCACAGGCCGTCCGTGAACTTCATGATGTTCGCCTTGGAGATCGACGTCACCGACTTGCGGCCGTACTTCACGGCGTAGTCGAAGGCGTAGCGGCTGATGTTCCGCGTCCCCTCGATCGAGATCGGCTTGATGCTGACGCCGGTGGTGTTCGCGCCGCTCTTGATCTTCTTGCCCGTCGACGTGGCGTTGATGAAGGCGATCAGTTCGGCGGTCTTGGCGTCACCCGCCTGGAACTCGACGCCGGCATACAGGTCTTCGGTGTTTTCGCGGACGATGACCAGATCGACGTGCGTCTTGTCGAAGTACGAGCGGACTCCCTTGTAGGTCTTGCAGGGGCGGACGCAGGCGTACAGACCGAGCTCCTGTCGCAGGGCGACGTTGACCGAGCGAAACCCCTTGCCGATCGGCGTCGTGATCGGGGCCTTCAGCGCGATGGTGTTGGCCCGGACCGAGGCGAAGACGGAGTCGGGGATCTTCCCCTGGGCTTCGATGACTTCGATGCCGCACTCCTGCACGTCCCAGTTGATCGTCACGCCGGTCGCGTCGATGCACTTGCGGGTGGCTTCGGCGAGTTCGGGACCAGTTCCATCTCCGGGGATCAGGGTGACGTTGTACGGCATGATTGGGGCGGTCTTTCTGCGGAAAACATGAAAGCGAAAACGGCGGGCCACCCCACAAGGCGGCCCGCCGCGAAACACGCTGGGAAAGCAGAGCGGACGCTAACATGAGCCCCCGCGGCGATGCAAGCGAACGCCGCGTTGTTTAACCCTGAGCCAACGGCGAAGGTGTGGGTCGCCAGCGCCCCGATTCGTATGCCGACAGTGCCAGCGGAGACAGACGCGTCTGCCCGCTTCGCCTTCGCCGTTGGCTCAGGGTTAAACGACTCGAATGCCCCTCTTTGCCCGCGCGACGTCGGCCCCGTTGTCGGACGTTACTCCGGTTTCAGGTCAATCTGGCGGGGGAGGAAGACTGTTCCAGCGGGTCGCGTGGCCTTCGGCGGAACGATGATTGCGCCGTGCGGCAACGGGGTCTTCACATCCTCCGGGCGGCCGTTCAACAAACCGGCGGCTGGCACAAACTGCGTGTCGATCTGCCGCACCGCCTGCCGGCTCTGTTCGAGAGTCTCGACGCGCCGTTCGAGCTTCTCAATGCGGGCCAGCAACTCAGCGGTCTGACTCGACGGCGGCGCAGGCGCGGCTTTGTCGTCGGCCCGCAAGCCGGTCCACCAGACACACGATGCTCCGGCGACGACGGCGAGCATCCACAACGATCGGGTTCGATTCATGAGAGACATCCATTTCTTCTCACGCGGGGATTTGTCGGACAACACAGGTGGCGGTATCAAGCGCTCCAGTCCTCGCACCGCAGTCCTGGGACACATTTAAAGTCACGCAGGTTCCGAGTGACCACCGTGGCGTTGATTTCGAGGGCGATGGCGGCGATGCGGAGATCCATCGCGCGGACACCAAGTTTGAGTTTTCCGAGCTGTTTGGAGTTGGCAATCGACGCCTCCGAGAACGAAACAACCGCGTGTCCGCCGAGAAACGAAACGGCTTCCGCCAAATGTTGGTAGGCGGACACCTGCTGGCGGACTGTGCGAGCCTGCCGCAGATACGTGTACCAACCCGACAACTGCTCTTCGACGTTGATCACCGTGATGGCAATCATCTCCAACGGAGTTTCGGTCACCCGCCGAACGACGTTTGGATGCTGTTCTTGCAGAAGGCTGATGGTGTCGGTGTCGAGCAAATACTCGATCATTCGGCCTCAAGCTCCCGCTGCAACTCAACATCCGCCTGACGACGGCGTTCTTCAATGATGTCGAGCCATTCGCGAATCTGCGGGTCATCGCGCGAGTACAGTTTCCCGAACCGCAGCCACGGATGTTGGCCACGGGCAGGCTGAATCACCGGCGCAGATCGGGACGCGGCGTCGCCCACGGCTTCAAGCTCCGGCGCATCCGAACCCGGCGCTTCGGTCGCCGTGGAGGAACTCGCTGCCACAACCGGATCGTTTGAAGGCGTCATACTCGATCCCTTCCGTCGGCCCCATTGAGACTCGAAGTCTCGTTCATGCAGGGTCAGGAAACCCCCGTCATACTCGATCCCTTCCGTCGGCCCCATTGAGACCGCTCGCAATTTCACGCCCGATGGTACTCACTTTGTCAATCGACGATTGAGCGGCAAGGCGCTAGCCGCCGGTTCTTTACTCGGAATCTCATCTCCATGACACCGGCGGCTAGCGCCTTGCCGCTCAAAGTGAGTGCCATTGAAATCATGCCCGAAGATCTTCGAACAGCAGCGTCGACAGATACCGCTCGCCGCTGTCCGGCAGGATCGTGACGATTGTCTTGCCGGCCGATTCGGGTCGGGCGGCGACCTTGAGTGCGGCGGCCATTGCGGCACCGCAACTGATGCCGCCGGTGATCCCCTCTTCGGTCATCAACCGCTTGGCCATCGCGAACGCTTCATCGTCGGTGACTTGGATGATCTCGTCGATCACGCTGCGATCGAGAATGCTCGGCACAAACCCGGCGCCGATTCCCTGGATCTTGTGCTTGCCGGGTGCGCCTCCGGAGAGCACGGGGCTGGCGGTCGGTTCCACGGCGATGCATTGGACCGACAGTTTCTTTTCGTGCTTGAGGTATCGGCCGACACCCGTGATGGTGCCGCCGGTGCCGACACCGGCGACGAAGATGTCGACCTTGCCGTCGGTGTCGTTGTAGATCTCGGGGCCCGTGGTCTTGAAGTGGATGGCGGGATTGGCCGGGTTGTTGAACTGCTGCGGCATGAAGTAGCCGGGCTGCTTGGACAGCTCTTCCGCCTTGGCGATTGCCCCCTTCATGCCGTCGGCACCGGGCGTCAGGATCAGGTTGGCGCCGAAGCCTTTCAGCATCAGCCGCCGTTCGATCGACATCGTTTCCGGCATGGTCAGTGTGAGCTGATAGCCGCGGGCGGCGCAGACGTAGGCCAGCGCGATGCCGGTGTTGCCGCTGGTCGGTTCCACGACGTGCATGCCGGGTTTCAGTTTGCCGGTGGCTTCCGCGTCCCAGATCATCGCCGCGCCGATGCGGCACTTGACGCTGTAGGCGGGATTGCGGCCCTCGATCTTGGCGAGCACCGTCGCCCCCAGTCCCTGCATCAGGCGGTTGATCTTGATCAACGGCGTGCGACCGATGGATTCCGAGTTGTCCTTGAAGACCGGCATGGTTGGGCTCCTTCCAGAGGCAAGCTGTCACTGTGGTGATGGTCCGGTCGCGGCGATCGGACGATCCTGTGTGTTTCCCGAGGCGATATTATGCGAAGGCCACGCACGGCGGGAAGTCGAAGATTGGACTTCACCGAGGCGCGGACCCGGTCCGGACCGATGCGCGCACTCTGTCCCGCACGTCACTTGGTACTGGGGCGACGGTATGGCAGGAACTCGGCCGATGTTTCGATGGGACGACGTTGGGTCGCATCACCCGGTTGTGGTCGCGCCGTTTTCTGGTCCACCGCCAAACGTCCCGTGCCTCCGCCGGACTCGTGCAACAGATCGGCGACGAAAGTCTCGCTGGCTTGGTTCACAATCACCACGCGACTCGGTTGTCCCGGTGTCTTCGACCGGACGATGCAGATGATTTCCGCGCCGGCGAAGTCCTGCGTTGCTCCCGCCGCTTCGCCTGTGGAAGTGCGTCCCATTTCGCGGGCCAGGAGTTGGGCGACATCGTCGTCGGTTGTCGCCACCTGCACTGACCCAGCGACCGGTCCGGGCATCTCGTTCGTCGGTTGATCGTGGGCCAGCGTCGCATTGGTCGGCTGGATCGCGGGCGTTCGCGGAACCAGATGAGTCAGACCGGCCTTCTGCAGCAGCAATCCAATCGGCTGCAGCCCGGCGTAAATTCCGCGGGGAAACTTGGGGTCGGCCGCGACACAGACACCGACCAGTTCGTCATCGCGAAACAAGCCACCTCCCGAACGGCCCAGTTGGGGACGTTTGCTGCATTCCAGATTGTCCGGGCCGTCATACCGGTTGATGCCGGTCAGTTCCAGATCCTCGCGCGACGGGATGTCACCACCGCTGCAACCGATGCTGAACAGCCGGTCTTTCACGGTCAGTGACATGCCGGAGAGACCGAGCGGAACCGTCGGCAGACGCTTGGAATGGTTGATCCGCACGAGACCCACATCGGCGTCCAGATCGGTCAGCAGAACGTGGCCGGGGACGGTCTCGGGTTTGGACGGCTTCGAGCTGGTGCCGGTGAAGAGGTCGACTTCGATGACCGCCCCCTTCGACAGTTTCCGAAAGATGTGCCCGCAGGTCAGGATCGTGGCATGACCAATTTGACTGTCGATGATCGTCCCGGAACCGTAATTGATCGCGTTGCCGTCCTTCACCCGAATCCGCACGCTCGATCGCACGGGATTCGGCTCGGGCGTGTTGCCGCGTGCGATCGGCTGATCGATCCCGGGATCGGCGGGAGGCTGCTGGTCCGATTCTTTCCCGTCAAACAACGGGGGCGGCGACTGTCGTGGAGGCTTGGAGTCCTTCAACGGCGGCGTCACGGGAACGTGTATTCCCAGACCGGGCTCCTTGAACTGGTTGGGCCGGACATCTGGAACGGTTCGCGTCGCGGGGGCCGGCTTGGGAAGACGATTGAGCATGCCGCGCAGTTGCTGTTCGGTCGTCGCCCCCGTCACGCGGTCGAGTTCCTCACCGTTGGCCACCAGGATGAAACAGGGAATTGATTGCACTTTGAATTTGGCGGCGAGACCCGGTTCGCGATCGACGTCGACCTTGCGGATCGGGAATCCCTGCCGTTCGAGTCCGGAGACGATCGAACTCATCTGCTGACACGGACCGCACCAACTGGCGGTGAAGTCCAGCAGGACATTGTCCTGATCGGCGGCGGTCGCGAGTCCGCGGGAGGCCAGCGTGAAAACGAAACCGAAGAACAAAGTCCAAGCCACAGTCGAGCGGTGTCCCGCGCATTCGGAAACGGGAACACCGGCGGAATCAACCGTGGAAAAGCGCGAGCGAGAGATGGTCCGCTGCATGAATTCGGCCTCCGTGCCTTTGTAGGAATTCCAATTTCGCCGCGGGGGAGCGGCACATTTTACAACGACCCGTCACTGGCCATCCTGGCATTGGAAGGGGTCGTCGCAGTTCAGACTGTCCGACATGATCAGGGATGTGAATGGTGGATTTGCCACGTTTCGCGTGCGATGGAAAGATCCCGTCGGCAGACCGCCGCAGACCAATCAATCGCGCCGTGGACAATGCGGCTGTGGACACGCACTCGGCATGCCGCGATCGATTGAAAACAAACTCTGGACACGTTTGAACGACGCTGCTACTTTCCCGCCCGCTCGGTTGGACTCCCGTTCAG
>JANMLE010001370.1:0-4939 GCA_031372385.1 Planctomycetota bacterium
TCTGTTGCAGCGGGACGGGACGGCCCGCGCGGCGGAGACGCCCGGAGAGGCCGCCGATCCGCCGCCGCACCTGATCCCCAAGTGCAAGCGCGTGATTCACCTTTACATGTGCGGCGGGCTCAGTCATCTCGACTCGTTCGACCACAAGCCTCTGCTGGCGAAGCACCACGGCCAGCCGCTCCCTTCGACCGAGAAGCCCGAAACGTTTTTCGGAAAGATTGGTCTGCTCCGCAAGAACGATTGGGAGTTCAAGCAGCGCGGCGAAAGCGGGCTGTGGGTGTCGGAACTGTTTCCTCATCTGGCCGGTGTCGCGGACGAACTGACCGTGATCAACTCGATGATCGCGGACTCGGCCAATCACACGCCCGCCACGTTTCAGGCCAATACCGGCTTCCGCTTGAACGGCTTCCCGGTGCTCGGTTCGTGGCTGTCGTATGGTCTGGGGTGTGAAACCGACGATCTGCCCGCGTACATCGTGCTCCCCGATCCCCGCGGCTTTCCGGCCGGGGGAACAATCAACTGGACGAACGGCTTTCTGCCGGCGCGGCATCAGGGAGTCGCCTTTCGAACCAAGGGCCAGCCGATCGAAGATCTGTTTCCCGAATGGGGCGATCGGGCGGCCGGGAACGACGCCGCGTCCGAACAGGATCTGCGTCAGTTCGTCGCCGAGATCAACCATCGACACATGGCCTCGCGCCCCGAAAGCGACTTGGCGGCGCGGATCAAGAGCTATGAACTGGCCGCCAAGATGCAACTGTCGATTCCCCGCGTGACCGACCTGTCGAGCGAAACGGCCGCGACGCAATCGGCGTATGGACTGCACCGCGCGGAAACCGCCGACTTCGGAAAAAGTTGCCTGCTGGCCAGGCGATTGCTCGAACAGGGCGTCCGCTTCGTGCAACTCTTCTCCGGAGGTTCGTTCGGCTCGCCTCGCATCAATTGGGACGGGCACGAAAACATGAAGGAGAACCACGCGCAGGAAGCGCTGCGTGTGGACCAGCCTGTCGCCGCCCTACTGCGCGATCTGCGTCAGCGCGGCATGCTGGACGACACGCTCGTTCTGTTCACGACCGAATTCGGCCGGACCCCGTTCACCCAGTCCGAAGCCAACACGCTCGGCGGCGGACGCGATCACAACATGTACGGGTTCAGCGTCTGGATGGCGGGGGGCGGGCTGAAGCACGGTTTCAGTTACGGCGCGACCGACGACGTCGGCTGGAAATCGGTCGACCGGCCCGTCTACTGGCACGACTTCCACGCCACGGTGCTGCACCTGCTGGGCATCGACCACACGCGGCTGACGTACTACCACAACGGAATCTCACGCCGGCTCACGAACGTGCATGGCGAAGTCGTTCGAGACTTGTTGACGTGAAGATGCAGGCGGGAGGACGAAAAAGGGAGGATGTCAGCTTTCAGCTTTCAGCCTTACTCACTCGATCAGCATCGCATCGCCATAGCTGAAGAACCGGTATCGTTCGTCGATCGCCTCTTGGTACGCGCGGCGGATCAGATCGACTCCGGCGAAGGCGCTGACGAGCATCAGCAGCGTCGACTTGGGGAGGTGAAAGTTGGTCACCAAGACATCGACGGCGCGAAAGGTATACGGCGGCCGAATGAACAACCGGGTTTCTCCCCGCCACGGTTCGAGTGGATCGTGAAGGGCCGCGGCCGATTCCAATGTCCGCAGACTGGTGGTGCCGACGGCGACAATGCGTCCGTGGGCGCTGCGAGCCGTTTGAATTCCGGTCACGGCAGTGGCCGGAAGCTCGCACCATTCGGAGTGCATCGGGTGCTCGCTGAGGTTCTCGACCGAGACGGGTCGAAACGTCCCCAGACCGACATGCAGAGTCACTTCGACCCGTGAGATTCCGCGTGCTTCGCACCGGGTGAGCAACTCGGGCGTGAAATGCAGTCCGGCCGTCGGCGCGGCCACCGAACCGGGGCTGCTGGCGAACACGGTTTGATAGCGTTCCCAATCGTTCGCATCCGGGGTCTTGCGGTCGAAGTAAGGCGGCAACGGCAGGGTGCCGAACTGCTGCAACACATCGACGGCGGCTCCGGTCCGGTTGGGGACGAACAGGTAAACGCCGTCTGCTTCGCGGGCGATCAGTTCCAGTCGCAGCTCCTCACCGTTGGCGGCGGTGACGGCGACGGATTCGCCCAGTTGAAGGTATCCCCGCGTCTGGCCGATCAACTTCCAGCGGCCCCCGTCGTCGCTGCCCAGGTACAGCCCCTCCCACTTGCCTCCGGTCGCGACTCGACGACCGATCAGTCGCGCCGGCAGAACCCGGGTGTTGTTCAGGACCAGACAATCGCGCGGGACGAGCAGGTCCGGCAGATCCCGAATCGATCTGTGCGTGATCTGCCCGGTCTGCCGCGAAACAACCAGCAACCGCGAGGCATCCCGCGTAGGGAGCGGCACCTTGGCAATCAAGCCTTCGGGTAGCGTGTAGTCGTAGGTGGAAAGCTGGTCGAAGTCCTGCACGTTCAGCCTGTGAAAGTCGATGAAGTAGATTCGTGACCAAGGACCAGATCCTACAACGGATGCGGCTCGATCAAAACCCGTGCCGTCTTCGTCGTCGTCGTCGTCGTCGTCGCGGCAAGAGATCACAGTCCCGCCGCATCGAGTTTCGTTGAGTTGGCTCCCTGCCGGAATGAAACACGCATGTCCGCCCCGTCAGGTCCGATCCCAATCGCCTTCTGCATCACCGAACTCGATCGGGGTGGAGCAGAACGGGCGCTCAGTCAACTGGTGCTGGGTCTGGATCGGCAGTCATGGCTGTCGCGAGTCTATTGCCTGGGGCCGTGCGGACACTTTGCGGACGTGTTGGAGGCCGGCGGTGTGTCGGTCGAATGCTTTGACGGGCGCGGCCTGTTGAGTGTCCCGCGAGTGCTCCTGCGGTTGACGCGGGCTCTGCGCCGATTTCGCCCCGCACTGCTGCAGACCTTCCTGTTTCATGGGAATCTGGCGGGACGGATCGCCGCGCGATTGGCCTCGGTTCCGATTGTGGTGTCGGGCATTCGCGTCGCCGATCGCCGCAGTCGCTGGTATGGACGCCTCGATCGCTGGACGAATGGACTGGTGAATCACAACGTCTGCGTCAGCCGGGGAGTCGCCGATTTTTCGATCCACGAGACGGGACTCCAGCCTGGCAAGGTGTCGGTGATTCCCAACGGAGTACACTGCGAACTGTTTGCCCGCGCAGTGCCAGCCGACTTGACCTCACTCGGGATTCGCTCCGATGCACCGGTCGTCATCACGGTGGGACGATTGGAAGAACAGAAAGGAATTGCCGACCTGCTGCGCGCGGCGGCCGAGGTTCTGCGCGAGCGATCCGACTGCCAGTTCCTGATCGTCGGTGACGGTCGCGAGCGTGCGTCACTGGAAGCTCTGGCGTCGTCGCTGGGGATCGCCGCATCTGTTCGCTTCACGGGGTCTCGCACTGATGTTCCGAGCCTCTTGAAGGCCGCCAGCCTGTTCGTGCTGCCGTCGTTGTGGGAGGGGATGCCCAATGCGTTGTTGGAGGCGATGGCAGCGGGTCTGCCGGTCATCGCCACGGCGGTCGAGGGATCGCGTGAAGTGATCGACTCCGACGTGACCGGGCTGCTCGTTGAGCCCGCAAATCCCCTTCAGTTGTCACAAGCCATCCTGAGGCTGCTCCGCGCGACTGACGTCTCTGCGAAGCTGGCTGGTGCAGCGCAAACATCAGTTGCGTCGACGTTTACAGAGACAGTGGTGGTTGCCGCCTATGACGATTTGTACCGTCGGCTGCTCTCGCAGCGATGAATCGGATCGTTAAACGTCGCGTTCGAAGATTTTTTTCAAAATCTTCAATCTCTTGTCCGGTAAGAGCCTGCGTATCGCTCACCGCGCCCTTGGGCGTCATTCGTTCAACGTCGTGCTTGATTCACGCCCGGCGATTGGTAAAGTCTCGCCCCGTGGGGAAGAGTGGGGAATGATGGTGACAAATGGCCCTGACGGGAACATATCTGAGAACGCTCGACGAAAAGAAACGCGTCGCCGTCCCGAAACGGCTGCGGGACGATTTCGGAGAGTCAGAGCTGAACAGCCTGATGATTGCCCCCGGCACGTCAAAATCACTGGTGATCTACTCCCTTCAAGGGTTCGAAGCATTCGCCGCGAAGCTGACGGCGGGGGGAAGCCACCAGAACTATTTGCGATTGTTTTATTCGACCGCTGAACGGGTCGATTTGGACGGACAGGCCCGGATGCGGATTCCGGACCGACTGGCGGACTACGCCGGGTTGAAGCGGGAAGCGTACTTGTTGGGAGTCCAGGACCATGCGGAATTGTGGGACAAGGACGCATGGGATTCGTTTGTGGCGACTCACACGCCGGCGTTTGATGAGCTGGCAGTGAAGGCCATGGGAGGATAGCTGGGAACGTGGAAGCGGGTTCACCCGCTCCCACGGAGGCAGACCAAAGATCAGGGGACATTCCGGTTCCAAGGAAGTGAAATCATTCGGAGTCGTCGCTGGCCACCGGGCTTTGCGGTCGAACAAGGCCCACATGGATGGGGCCTTGGAGTAGCGGACTGGTCTTGCGGCAGCTTGACCATCCGCAAGTCATTCGCCCATGTGGCGATGTCGCTGGGGGGAAGGGATGCCCACCCGCGGCGAATGACTTGGTGAGAACGTCGAAAGTGAATCACAACGGCTCGGCCATGAATTTGGCCGAGCCGTTGCGTTTTTCGTGTCGGGACTTCGGGCCGCCGCTTGAAAATAGGGCTCGCCGCCATTCTTGGTGAACAACACCCGTGAGCGGCAGGGCGCTCGCCCAATGGCACTGACTTTAGATTTTGGAGTTGGCGTTGTCAGTTGTTCTGGTTCGTTTTTTGAATTGGTTGGATTGGGGTCTGCGGGGGTCGGTTTCTCGTTCGTAGGCGCGGCCGGGGCGGTTGGGGAGTGTGTTGTT
>JANMLE010001390.1:0-6676 GCA_031372385.1 Planctomycetota bacterium
CGTCGCTCCGCCGACGGGACGGGATGCAAAGGCCGCCGGGGTACGTGCCGTCACTGCGGCGGTCCCGTCGGCGGAGCGACGGGACTACGGCGTGACACATCGAAACTCACACAACCGCCAGTTGCGAGATCACCGATGAGAATTCAGGCTTTCCCCCAACGGCCAATCGGACTCGCCGCCGTCTGTTTTCTGCTGACGAATCTGGTCGCGTCGGCGGATCACATTCGCGACCTGCAAACCAAGGCGATCGAAGCCAACAAGGCGGAGTTCGGGCACTGGGGTGTCGATCCGGACAACTACAAGTTGTGGGGCACTCACTCCAACCGCCTGATCCCCGTCTACACGTTCGGCACACTCACCAACGGCACATCGTCCAACAAACTTGGTCCCGTCGACCTGCGAAACTATTCGGGGGCCAACAGCCCGTATCGCAGCGAGGCGGCGTTGAAGCGGATCTACGGGCGCGTGCCGTCGCACACCGTCAATCCCGACGCCGAATACCTCGATCAAACCAACATCCACGACCTGCAGATGGCGGGGTTCGCCAGCGGCAAGAAGCATGTGTTCCTGGTCATCTTCGACGGCATGGACTGGCAGACCACGCGCGCCGCCGCGATCCACAAGACGCAGTCCATTGCCTACACCAGCGGTCGGGGCACCGGACTCCATTTTCAAGACTACCGGGCCGGCGGCACGACGCAGTTCGGCTTCATGTGTACCAGCCCGCACAACCATGGCACCAAGACCGACCCCAACACGCAAACGGTCCTGAACCCTGGCGGCACGATGTTTGGCGGATACAACGTCGGGCGCGGCGGTCCGAATCCGTGGACGCCCGGAACCGATCCGCTGTACTTGATCAGCAAGTCGACCGACAAGGCGTTCCAGCACGCGTACACGGATTCCTCCAGTTCGGCCACGAGCATGACCTGCGGCATCAAGACGTTTAACGACGGCGTGAACATCGACCCGACCGGCGCCCCGGTGCGCACGATCGCGCACTGGGCTCAGGAACAGGGATACGCCGTCGGCGCCGTCACCAGCGTGCCGATCAGTCATGCCACGCCGGCGGCGTCGTACGCCCACAACGTCGAACGCGACGACTATCAGGATCTGACGCGCGACATGCTCGGCTTGAAGTCGATCGCGCATCCCACCGAACCGTTGTCGGGGCTGGATGTCCTGATCGGGGCCGGACACGGCGATGTCCGCAAGTCGGATCTCGTGGCCGCCACCACAACGGAACCGGCGAAGAATCCGCAGGGGACCAACTTCGTGCCGGGCAATCTCTATCTGACAGATGCCGACCTGGCGGCGGTCGACGCGAAGCACGGTGGCAAGTACGTCACGGCGATCCGCACGCCGGGCGCCAACGGTCGCCAGCGCCTGGCCGAAGCCGCGCGCGAGGCGGCCGCGCAGCGCCAACGGTTGCTCGGTTTTTATGGCACCGCGAAGTTCAAACATCTCCCCTTCGCCACCGCCGACGGTTGCTTCGATCCGACCGCGGGGCGGGCCGTCGCGGCCAAGACCGAAGTGTACGAACCCGCGGACCTCGAAGAGAATCCGCTGCTGACCGACATGACGTCGGCCGCCATCACGGTGCTGTCGAAGAATCCGAAAGGCTTCTGGCTGATGGTCGAAGCGGGCGACGTCGACTGGGCCAACCACGACAACAACATCGACAGCTCCATCGGCGCCGTCCTCTCGGGCGATGCCGCCGTGAAGACGATCACGGACTGGGTCGAGACGCACAGCAACTGGACCGAGTCGCTCGTCATCGTCACCGCCGACCACGGCCACTACCTGTTCCTCGAAAAGCCCGAGTTGCTGATCGCGCCGAAGAAATGATTGGGTGGGGTGACACGATGCTTCGCGAAGAGGACATTCGGACGGACGTGGGGCGCTGCGTAGGCGGAAGCTTCATGCGAGTGGTCCACATGCCAACCGGAATCTCGCGGCGCAAAGGGCCGCTGCATGGCGCGAGCCAGCACGAACTCGTTCACGGTTGGCTGCGTGAGATAGAAGCCGAACTGTTGGAGCGCGGATTGACGGAACACATCGTCGCCGACGATCCGACCGCGTAGATTCGCCGGTTCCGTCGCGGAAACGGCTGCATGGCGCGTGTCACCCGCATGAGATGCCAATTCGGTCCAAACCGCGCATAATCTGCACCCTCGCCCAGACGTGACCGCACTCTCCTTCCAGGAATTTGACAGATGCCCTCCGAACCTCACTTCGCTCAACTTCAGGATCGACTCAAGGATGGCGGGTCTGGTGCCGTCTTCGATCAACTCGCCGCGATCCTGCGTGAACAGAAGGACTATCACAAGTTGTTCGACGCGCTCTGCGCTAAGAAGAAGCACGAACTCGGCGCGCCGCTGCATCGGCCGACGTCGTTCGACGACATCCCCGCCGACAAGCGCGACGAATTCGAAGCGGCGTACATGAACGCGGCGCGCGAAGCCGGGCAGTTGTTGCTGGCCGACAAGAAGCTCGGGCAGGCTTGGATCTATTTCCACGCCATCCGCGAAACGCAGCCGGTGCGCGACGCCCTCGACGCCGCTCCGCTGCCGCGCGAAGCCAACGAGGAATCCGAAGAGTTGATCGATCTTGGCTTCTACAAGCTGGTGCATCCGCTGAAGGGGATGCAGGTCATGCTGCGGACGCACGGCACGTGCAGCACGATCACGTCACTCGACCAGCAGTTCCAAAACCTCAATCCCGAACAACGGTCGCAGTGCGCGGCCCTGCTGGTGAAGACGCTGCACGGCGACCTGTTGCAGTCGATTCAGCACGAGGTCAAGCAGCGGATGCCGTTCGCTCCACCGGCCGGCACGCTGCGCGAGTTGATCGCCGGGCGCGAGTGGCTGTTCGCCGACAACAACTATCACATCGATGTCTCGCACCTGCACTCGACAGTCCGCTTCGCCCGCTCGTTGAACGCCGACTGCCCCGAACTGAAACTGGCGCTGGACCTGGCCGAGTACGGTTCGCAACTGTCGACGCAGTTCCAGTACGCGGGGGAAGCTCCGTTTGCCGAGTTCTATCCCTCGCACGTCCAGTTCTTCAAATTCCTGCTGGGCGAGAACCGCGACGCCGCTCTCGCCTACTTCCAGCAGCAACTGGAACGTGAGCCGGACGCGCCCGATCAGGCGCTGGTCGCGTACGTGATGGTCGACCTGCTGGCCCGCACCGAACAACTCGACAAAGCCCTGCCGCTGGCCGAGCAGTATCTGGTGAAAGCCGACCCCGACTTCGCCGCCGCCTTCGCCGAACTCTGCCAGCAAGCCGGCCGCTTCGACGTTCTGCTCAAGAGCGCCGAAGACCGGAATGACCTGGTGACGTACGCTGCGGCGCTCGTGCAGAAATAGCCGTTCGCAATTCCGTCGTCCTCACACCTGCATCGTCAGCATGTAACCCGCGTCGCGCGCGTCGTCCTCCAGGGACATCAGCGCTTCGACAACCTCGGTGGCGTAGTTTGACAATTCTTCGGCGTTGCGGGGTGCGGGACGCAGGCGCGGCGTTTCGGGGAGCAGCGCCGGGCTGCTCTGCACGCGCAGCGTTTCGAAGTCGTAGACGCCGAACACGACCTGCGGGCCGTCGTTGGAGTACAGCCGGAGTTCGCGTTGCAGCTCCAGCGCCGAGACTGCCGCGTTCACGTAGGCGGTGATTCCCACCAGCAGCGAGCGGTACATGTCCTTGTTCGGCAGCGCGGTTCCCACGTACTTTTCCAGCGCGTGCGATGCGCCGCGGACGGCGATCTGAATCTGGTCGACCAGCGACCTCAACGGGAACGTGCAGGCGATGTTCACGTAGGCGTCGGGGGACAGGTGCGTGTCGACGGCCGCCGTCACCGCGCCGCACTTGGAATGGCCCAGGACGACGATCACCTTCAAACTCTCTTTCAGGTGCCGCAAGGCGTAATGCAGCGAGCCCAGGCATTCGGAGCCGAGCACATTCCCCGCGATGCGCAGCACGAACAGGTCGTTGAACGACTGGTCGAACACCGCTTCGGTCGGCACCCGCGCATCCGAACAACCGAGCACCACGGCGAACGGCGCCTGCGTCGGCATGGCCCCCGGAAACAGCGGCAGTCCCGATGTCATGGGGCTGATCGGAATCACGATCGGATCGCCGGTATCCCGCCCCAGAGTATGTTCCTGCATGCGGTGAACGAGATTCATGAGCCGGTCGTTCCCCTGTATCAGCGCGTCCAGCGCGGCTTTGGCATCGGGGATCTGCCGGGCGGTGATCGGAGCAAACGGATCGTAGCGGTAGATGACATCCATCAGTCGGTGCTTCCTGCAAACAAGTGGATCAATGACAGCGTGCGGCGCGGACGCGAAGAGGCCGACATTGTGCCCGCAGCGGGCGACGGCTGCAAATTGATCCGACGGAACTTGAAATGCGACTCGCCGAAATGGTTCAATCCCTTCCGCCGTGACCGATGCATCGCGGGCCGCAGTTGAACGCGCGCCGGTTTGAGCGCGTGATCCTGAGTCCCGACATGTCCCTTCAGGAGCCATCCCATGAGATCCCTCAATCTAACGACCATTGCCCTGCTACTGACGGGTGGAATCGTCGGCTGCCCGAATGCCTCGAACAAACCCGCTCCGTCGGCACCCATGCCGACTCCGGTTGCCGTCCCCGCCGGCCCGAACAGTCCAAGTGCAGTCGCCGCGAATCCTAACGCCATCCCCGCCAGCCAAGCCACCGGCATCTGGAACCAGGGGCAGGTCGAGCAGTGGTTGAAGGAGGATCTGAAGCTGACTGAGTTGACGCTGTCCGCGACCGGGAACGGAAACTACATGGGCCGGGGACGGGACGCGACCGGCAAGTCGTTCCAATTGACGGTGCGGCAGGTTGCCGGTGGCATCGTCTGCGATCACACCAGCGGACCGGGAAGTTCCGGGCGAATCGCCTTCGGCAACCCGGTTCCCGAGCCGGGCCAGACGATACCGGCGCAAACTCCGGTGGCGACCAACCCCGCGACCGTGTCGATCCCCGAGACTCCCGTCAGCGGCAAGATCCACGGTCTCGACTTCACCATCGAAAAGGCGGTCTTGGAAAACGGCGTGTTGACGCTGCGTCAGGGGAAGGATCAGTTTCCTGATCTTGCGCTCGACGTGATGATGTTCATCAAGCAGGGTGAGCCGGCCGAGGGAAAGAAGCTGCAGGTCGCCGCCGATCAAGCGCCGGGCAAACCGCTGCTGCGATTGCAGTGGAGGGAAGCGGGACAGGGACTGCCCAAAACGGAGAACTTTCAGACCAACTATTCGCTGGTGCTGGAATTCGGCAAGATCAAAGATGGAAAACTGCCGGGCAAGATTCACGTCGCCCTGCCTGACCAATCCAAGAGCTCCCTCAGTGGAACATTCGTCATCGGAGGAGTTCGTTAATCCTCAACCGGTTCCCAGTCCCCGGTCGTGCGCTTCCAGATCCCGCATGTAGACCGCCAGCGTTGATTGCAGTGTCTCGCGACCGATCTGCCAGCGGGGCGATTCGTCCGTGTACCGGTGACAATGCTCGACCAGCATTCGGTGCAGGAACTTGAACAGATGCCGGGGGACGCGCAGTCGGGCGAGGGTGCTCACCAGTTCCGGTTCGGTGATCGCGTCCTCAAACCACGCCTTCAATGTGGAAGTCTCCGCCGGGTTGTGCGGGTTGCTGGCGCGGATGCGGTCGTTGGCCAGGTCGTACAGCGACTCGCCCGTCCATTCCAGCGAGCGGATCAGGTTCTGCTTGTCCAGCCGCGAGCGCTCGTAGAACTCCTTGTCCTCTTTCGCCAGGAAGTAACTGACCTCGATCGGCAGCAGCAGCTTGAAGCCGACACCGGCCAGCTTCAGGAACTTGTTGTCGAGCATCGGCCACAGGAACGCCTTCATCCGCGCGGGCGAACCATTGACCAGGTGCGGTTCATCCACGCGGTCGACCAGCACCGTCACCGAATCGAAGCCGAGCGATTTCAGGATCGACAGCAGCTTGCCCAGCAGTTCGTAACGATCGTCGCTCCGTTCCCGGGCCGGTAGCGGCTGACCGTTCAGGTCGACCCCTTCAAAGCCCGACAGGATCTCACGCAGCGGATTGATCTGACGATCGAGCACCCGGATCTGGCGCTTGATCTTCCATGACAGCCATGTCAGCCAACCCTGCTTCCAAAAGAAACCGGACCAAGCGGCCAGCAGCACCAGCCAGACCCACCAATTGCCGAACTGTGTCAGGTAGCCGAGTTGGGCGAGCAGGCCGACCAGTCCGATCGACACGCCCGAGCCGATCGCCAGTTCGCGCCAGGTCTTCCAGTTCGCGAAATGCAGCTTGCGGCGCAGGCTGGTCCAGCGATGCTGCACGCTGACGTGCGTGCTACGGTCGTAGAAGGCGGCCAGCAGCAACAGGTCGCGTTTTTGCGGTCGCGTCAGGTTTTGCAACTTTTCGCCGCGGACTTCGAACGGCTGGGGTTCGCCGTGCGTCCGTTCTTCGAGCACATCGTCGATCAGCTTGGTGACGGCCAGCGACAGGATGCAATCGATGTGGTCCCACAGCCGCCACTTCGACAGCGTTCGCTCGGGAGAAGCCCCCGGCCAGGCCATTTTTTCGTGGAAGCAATCCAGGAACGGGTTGAAGTCGTCGTACTCGATGACGAACACCCGGTTGTCGGGATGTTCGCGGTTGAAGTTCG
>JANMLE010001391.1:0-1634 GCA_031372385.1 Planctomycetota bacterium
CACCTCTTTCCTCTTCTTTACTCTTCGGCGTGTGCCATTGTCTGGCACCGAAATGCGTGCGGCAGCAAGCAGCGGAAGCCGTATCGCGAGCTGCCTTCGTCTCCGTCGCTCCCCCGTCGCCGTTGGCTCCGGGTTAAACGATGGGACGACGATCCACTCGGTTGCCCCTTCGTGGGGATTCGGGCACGATACCGCCCGTGTTCCACGGCGGGATCGATCACCCTTCATTTTGGGATGGGCTCTGATGAACGGATTCTCAATGCGCGTGTTGGTTGGCCGGCGGGTGCTGGCCGGACTGATGCTTCTTGCGGCTGCTTCGACGACGTTCGCCCAAGCCGACGCCGTGAAGGGGGAGTGGCCGCAGTTTCTCGGGCCGAACCGCAACGGCATTTCCGGCGAAACGGGATTACTGAGCGAGTGGCCGGCCGATGGACCGAAGGTTGTCTGGCGCGTCCCCGGTGGCATCGGGATGTCGGGCTTCGCGATCAGTCGCGGCCGGGTTGTCACGCTGGTTCAGCGCGAGGGAAAGCAGTGGGTCGTCGGGCTCGATACGAAGACCGGCCAGACGCAGTGGCAGACTCCGGTCGCACCCACGTACAAGAACGGCATGGGGAACGGGCCGCGGGCGACACCGGCCATCGCGGGCGACACGGTGTTCGTCTTCACGGGTGAGGGAATTCTGGCCGCGCTCAACTTCGCCGACGGGAAGCCTGTCTGGTCACACAACGTGATCAATGAACTCAAGGGGGCAGTCGCGGAATACGGGATGGCCTGCTCGCCCTTGGTCGTCGGTTCCAATGTCGTTGTCACCGCGGGAGTTCCCGGTGCCTCGGTGGTGGCCTACGACACCAAGTCCGGCAAACTGGCTTGGAAATCGGGTGACGATGCCGCCGGCTATTCGTCGCCGACACTCCTCGAATTGTCCGGCCGCAAGCAACTGGTCGTTTACAACGGCGAGGCCGCGGTGGGCCTGGTCCCGGAAACAGGGGCGGCGCTGTGGCGGTATCCGTACGAAACGAACTTCAACTGCAACATCGTCACACCGCTCGCGTTCAAGGATCAGGTGTTCATTTCCTCGGGCGAAAACCACGGTTGTGTGATGCTGTCGTTCAAGGGATCGGGCGACAAGATCTCGGTCGGCGAAGCGTGGAGTTCCCAGGGTTCGCAGAGTGTGCTGCGGAACGAGTGGCAGACATCGATCCTGAGTGACGGTCATCTGTACGGCTTCGACAACGTCGGGGCCGCGGGGCCGGTGACTCATCTGAACTGCGTGAATGCCGAAACAGGGAAACGAGTCTGGCAAAAGACCCGGTTCGGCAAGGGGAACCTGATGGCCGCCGATGGCAAGCTGTTCATCTCGACGATGAACGGCGATCTGGTGGCCGTTCGCATCACGCCCACGGCCTTCGAAGAAATTGGCCGGACCCCATTGATCGGCCCAACGCGCCAGGCACCGGCCCTGTCGAACGGACTGCTGTATCTGCGCGACGACGAAGAGATCGTCTGTGTGGATGTGCGCGGGAAGTAAGGCGGGGCGACCTACCGTAGTCCCGTCGCTCCGCCGACGGGACTGCTGCGCGAGATTCCACATTTTTGTACGCAACCTCTGCCACGGTCCCGTCGGCGGAGCGACG
>JANMLE010001396.1:0-3624 GCA_031372385.1 Planctomycetota bacterium
ATGTGGACGTCGACGTGGAACTTTCGCAGCGACAGTTTCATCTCCTGCCCGTTCGGATCGACGACGGTGACCGTCCCGCCGGAATGCTCGCTGGCCGGCACGACGACGGAACCCGCCGCCGCCATCAAGTCCTTGACCCACTCGACGACATACGCCGACCGCTTCGCCGGCCGCAGTTCGACCGACCGCGACTCGGTCAGATCCGCGATCAATTCCCGTCCGGCGGGGATCGCTTCGTCGACACCGCTGACCCGCACCTTTCCCTGCGTGACCACGACATTGGTCGCCCGGCCCTGGGCCTTCACGACGAACTTCGTCCCCAGCGCGGTGACGGTGCGCTGCGGAGTCTCGACGACGAACCGATCATTGGCGGCGGCCGCATCGCCCGGTCGCGACAGACCGGCCGGCACGACTTCGACGAAGACTTCACCCGCCAGCAGCTTCACGCGCCGCCTCGCGACAACCGTGACCCGCGTCTGTTCGTTGATCGACAGGATCGAGCCGTCGGGCAGCGTCACGCGGCGCTTCTCGCGCGGTCCCGTGCTGAGCGTTTCACCCAGTGTCACCCGCTGGACCGGCGCGCCGGCCGCGGTCGGTGCGGAGTGTCTGTTGCCGGTGCTGCTTGATGAGATCAATTCCCCCGGCCGCGGTTGAGCCTCACCGTTCCGCGCAGCAAGCGGCGCGTGTTTGACGCTGCCGAATCGCGACATCGAGATGCCGATCACCACCAACAACGCCACGCACGCCGCCACGATGGAAACCTGTGACATCGGCGACACAGGTCGAAGCGAGGTTCCCGCGCGGTGCGCCGGCCCGTGGCCTGCGAGACGTTGATGCGCCGGACTCTGGCTGACCATACCTGGACGTGACTGCTCGATATGTCCGCCGTCGCCGGTCCGATCCCGCGTCGATGTCGCGTCGAGGGAGGATCGCACCTGCCGCAGGATGCGCCGCACCGCCGCGTCGCTCAACGGGTCGGTGCCAACCGCATCCAGCGCGGCGGCGATGTCCGCATCGGACTCCGGTTGATCCAGTTCCCGCAGCGCCGCGGCAATCCGGTTGCGAAAGAGATCGTCCGACAAAGGATCGTGATTCAATGGATCGCTCATGGCGTGATTCCTCAACAAAAACATGTACGGTCAGCGTGAGGGCAAGCCGCAACCCAAGCATCACACAGCGTGACATGTATCGCGCGGCGTGAGTTGTGAAGTGGCGCAGTTCGCATTCTTCACCCCGATGGGGTCACGGAAACCAGCCTGGGGCAAGCGACCAGCGGGAGCGCCGCCCCAGGAAAACAGGCCGCAGTGTGTTGTGCCCTGCAAGGGCAACGGAAATGTCGACAGGTTCCTTCGCTCTTTCAGAGCGATTCGATCTCACAGTCTCGACGACCCAGGGCGGCGCTCCGAAGCGTCGCTGGCCCTGGGCTGGTTTGCGACACCCCTTCGGGGAAAGTGCCAAGCGAGCAACTAAAACAAACGTCACCGAGAGCGGTCGCTGCACGACGCTTCGATCGTCAATACGCCGCCGCTTAGACAGACCGCCCTTGCTGACGCATCGGGTGACTTGGCGCGTCCGTCCTTGTTCATCCATCGGGTAACATTGCCGGCTCTTCGACTCCGGGTTCAACAAGTTCGCGTTGCTCGATCTCGCGCCGCAATCGTTCCAGTGCCCGGCGGCGGTAAACCCGGACCGTCGCGGGGGGGATGCCAAGTTCGCTCGCCAGGTCGTGACTCGCGACGACACCGTCGCGCGAATCGGCATCGGCCAGCACGATGCGCCGTTGATTCTCCGGCAGCAGCGCGACCAGCTCTCGCAGTAACTCCAGTGGAACCCGCAACACCGGCGGGTGGCTGTCAAACCGACTGGTGTCCGGTTCCCCGTTCGACGGGCGGCGGTCAATCACCTCGGCGAGCTCCGTCGGTGCGGTGCTCATTTCCAACTGCCGGGCCTTGTGCCACCCCAGTTTCAAAACGTCGCGCGCCAGGTTCTCGGAGATGCGAAAGAACCAGACGCGCAGCGACGCCCGCGCCGGATCGAACCGCGTCCGGTGTTGCCAGACCCGGAACAAGGCCGCGGCCAAAACATCCTCAAAGTCGGCCGCCGTGAGCGGTCCGACAAAGCGTTGCTTGAGCAGCGCCAGAATGGGCGGACCATGCGTGCGCAGGATCACCTCCAACACACCCTCATCCCCGGCCCGCAACCGCGCTCCCAGATCCGGCGGAGAATTGCTGCCCGTCATGTCCCGTCCGTTGATCGAGAGAAAAATCCGTTCGCACCGCTCTGGCCATCCACAGACACATACGCCGGCCCGTTACACATGCGGCCCGAGTGGGCAGTGGATAGTTGGTAGTAACTAGCAAAGACAGGCGACTGCGATTCTTGTCCCCTCGCCCCCGTCTTCGGGGGAGAGGGTTAGGGTGAGGGGGCCGAGTGTCAGAAGGACGCTCTGCCAAGGTGTCCGGCAAGAGTTGGCTTACCAAGATGGAGGATGAGCCCTCTTCCACAGGACGACTCCCTTCATCCCAGTTCGAACCCCTTTCGCCGTTCGCGGGACAGCCATTTGTCGGCTTCAGCATCGTTGACGAATCGCTCTTGGATCGGGTTCCATTCCAGCGGGCGGCCGAGGCGCATGCTGATGTTGGCCAGATGGCAGGCGCTGACCGAGCGGTGCTGGCTGGCGACGTCGGCCAGTGGTGGCTTCCGCGCGACAACGCAGTCGAAGAAGTTCCCCATGTGGTTGATGATCGCGTCGAGCTTCCCGGCCCGTTCGGGACGGGCGTGATTGTCGAAGCCGTACAGCGTCGCGTCTTCGCGGCGAAACGGCCGGCTCGGCAACTCTTCGACCGGCTTGCCCGACACCGTCCCCCGGTTGACGAACAGCCGGCCTTCGGTCCCTTCGAACAGGATGCCGTTGCGCTCCGTGTCCTGGATCTCGATCACGACGCCGTTGGCATACGTCAGCCTGGCGCTGAAGTCGATCGCCACGTTGTAGCCGTTCTCGACCTTGGGGAACTTCGCCGTCGTCTCGATCTTGACCGGCCCCGTTTGTTCCAAGCCCGCGCCCCACTGCGCGATGTCGATGTGATGCGCGCCCCAGTCGGTCATCTGGCCGCCGGAATACTCGTGCCACCAGCGGAACGTGTAATGACAACGCTCGGGAATGTACGGGACGTCGGCGGTCGGCCCCTGCCATTGGTTCCAATTGAGATGCGCGGGGACCGGTTGCGGCGTGAAGGGTCCGCCCACGACGTTCTTCCCCAGGACCACGGTCACATGCTGCACGCGACCGATCCGGCCGGCCCGCACCAATTCACAGGCCAGACGAAACCGCGAGTCGCTCCGCTGCCACGTCCCGACCTGCACGATCCGCTTCGTCGCGTGGACGACCTCGACGATCCGCTGTCCCTCGGCGACGGTCAGGGTCAGCGGCTTTTCGCAGTAGACGTCCTTGCCGGCGCGGCAGGCGTCGATCAGCATCTGCGCGTGCCAGTGGTCGGGGGTGCCGATCGTCACCACGTCGACATCCGGCCGGGCGAGCAGTTCGCGGTAGTCTTCGTACAGATCCGCCTGGCCGCCGAACTGCGACTTCGCCTTCTCGGCAATCTGCCGGTCGACATCACAGAT
>JANMLE010001439.1:0-7156 GCA_031372385.1 Planctomycetota bacterium
GAGCCGCCGAACAACACGATGCCGCGCTCCTGGCCACGCCCGTCACCAGCACGCTCAAACGGGTCGGGGCGGACAACCGCGTCGAACAGACCGTGCCCCGCGACAACCTCTGGGCCGCTCAAACGCCGCAGGTCTTTCGCCGTCAGTTACTGCTGGATGCCTACGCCGTCCGCGGCGATTTCCAGCCGACCGACGAAGCGCAGTTGGTCGAACACTTCGGCCATCCGGTGCATGTCGTGGAAGGATCGCCGCTGAACATCAAGATCACCTCGCAGGATGATTTCCGCATGGCCGAGTTCCTGTTAGATGCCCTGCCGAAGGAGAAGCTCCCCGGCTTTCTGCATCCGTTTGCAGATGAACGGCTCGAATAGTGGATGAATTCGCGTTCATCTTGTCGTGGGCGACTTCCGTGGCGTCGACCGATACAGGAAGATCGTGCGCGGCATTGTTGAGCAGACGCGCGAGAACCACTGAATTCAAAGAGGCCACTGATGCGGCGAGTTCCGATCATGACGCACTTGGTGTCCACCCTTCGCGGCGCGGCTGTGTTGTTGCTGGCGATCATCATCGGTGTGACCGGTTGCCAGCGGTCGCAGCCGGCATCGTCGAAGTCGGCGACCAGCCCGGCAAAAACTTCGCATCCGGTTGCCGAGGCGCAGCTCAACACGATTGAGCTCACGGACGACGCGGTCCGCCGGCTGGGGTTGGTCACCGCCGTGGTGGAGGAGCGGACCATGCGTCGTTCGCGGCCCTACGGTGCCGATGTGGTGCTTCCGACGGGGGCCGCGGTACTGGTCTCCGCGCCGCTGGCCGGAACGTTGAAGCCCGCCGATGGCAAGACACCGTTTCAAGTGGGGCAGCGCGTTGAGGAGGGGCGACCGCTGATCAATCTCCTGCCGCTGTTGTCGCCGGAACGATCCGTGCTGACACCGGCCGAACGGATTCGTTTCGCCGAAGCGAAGAACTCGCTCGCGCAGTCCCGCATCGATGCCGACGGACTGATGCAGCAAGCCGGTGTGCAGGTGGACGCCGCGAAGCTTGCGCTCGAACGCGCCGAACGGCTGTTGCGCGAACAAGCGGGAACCGTGCGGGCTGTCGACGAATCCAAGGCGCAATTGCAACTGGCCGAGAAGGCGTTCGCGGCGGCACAGGCCCGGAAACGACAGGTCGACGCCGTCAAGTTTGACGAGGAGGCCGGCACATTGGAGGCGATCGCAATCCCGTCACCGTTGACGGGCATCGTCCGCACGACGCAGGTGCGCGCCGGCGAAATGGTCGCGGCCGGGGCTCCGTTATTCGAAGTGATGAACGACGATGTGCTGTGGGTCAAAGTCCCGGTCTACGTCGGCGATGTGGACGAGTTGGATGCCACGCAACCGGCGCGGTTGACGCTGCTCAATGGCCGGCATTCCGACAAGGATCTGTTCGTGAAGCCGGCCAATTTGCCGCCGACCGCGGTCCCTCTCGCCGCGGCGGTCGACATCTATTTCGAATTGCCGAACCCCAACGGCAAGTACCAGGCGGGACAAAAGGTCGCGGCCCACTTGAGCCTGAAGGGTTCCGCCCAACAGGTGGCGATCCCGTGGTCGGCGGTGATCCACGACATTTACGGCGGGCAGTGGGTGTACGAGCAAACAGGTGAACGCCAGTTCGTGCGTCGCCGCGTCGATGTGGGCTGGGTCGATGGCGAATGGGCCGCCGTGACGCGCGGTCCGAAGCCCGGCACAAAGGTCGTCACCGCCGGCGCGGCCGAGATCGCCGGAACAGAATTCGGATTCGCGAAGTGACCGCTGGTGACACGGTTACGAGTCGTGGATCGGCAAGACTCGTCCGGACTAACCCGGATTGCTAACCACGAAATACACGAAAGACACGAAAGTGAAGAAGAGGCGAAGGTCTGATCCCAAGTGATCGCAAAGGATCGACGCGCGATGTCTTGCGATCCTCTGACCGCAACTCTCTTCATTTTCGTGTCTTTCGAGTATTTCGTGGTTCCTCATGAATATTCCGGGCTAAGGAGGCTCGTCAAAATAACTTGAGCAATTTCGTGTGGCACGCCCTGTGTCCTCGAAGGGCGTGGACCGAAGGAATCACGCCCTTCCCAAAGCGTCAGGGCGTGCCACACACATCCAAGAATTGCTCAAGTTGTTTTGACGAGCCTCCTAAGGGGTCCGGACTACGAACCGCGTGAATTGACGGAGAGATAACGATGGGTTGGCTGGTGGAAACGGCACTGCGGCTGCGGGTGGCGGTGCTTGCGCTGGCGATCCTGTTGATCGTCGTTGGCATCCGGCTTGTTCCGCACATGCCGTTGGATGTCTTCCCCGAATTCTCGCCCCCGTATGTGGAGATTCAAACGGAAGCTCCGGGACTGTCGGCGGAAGAGGTCGAGAACCTCGTGACGTTCCCGCTGGAGAACGCCCTGATTGGAACTCCGGGACTCGACGTGATCCGGTCCTAGTCGGTGCTGGGGTTGTCCTCGATCAAACTGCTGCTGCATCAGGGAGCCGACCTGTACCGCGCGCGACAGCTTGTCCAGGAGCGGCTCGCGGCCGAGACGCCGCGCCTGCCGTCGGTCTCGCGTCCCCCCGTCATCCTGCAACCGCTGTCGTCGCTCAGCCGCATGCTGAAGATCGGTATGTCGTCCGACAAACTCTCGCAGCGCGATCTGACCGAACTCGCCGTCTGGACGGTCCGCCCGCGCTTGATGGCCATCCACGGCGTGGCCAACGTCGCCATCTGGGGACAACGCGACAAGCAACTGCAGGTGCTCGTCGATCCGGACCGGCTGCGCGCCCATCAGGTGACGCTGGACGCGGTACTGAAATCGGCGGCCGATGCCGTGGTGCTCGATGCGGGCGGCTTCGTGGACACTCCGAACCAGCGTCTGGCGGTGCGACAACTGTCGCCGGTGCATGGTCCCGATGAATTGGCCCAGACAGTGGTCGCCTACCGCGATGGTGCCGTCCTGCGGTTGCGGGATGTCGCCCACGTGCAAGTCGGATCTCCGCCGCCGATCGGCAACGCGATCATCAACGACGGGCCCGGGCTGCTGTTGATCGTGGAGAAACAGCCGGCCGCGAACATGCTCGAAGTGACCCGCAAGGTGGAAGAAGCGCTCGAGGCCTTGAAGCCGGGGCTCAAGGATGTCGAACTGGATCCGACGATCTTCCGACCGGCGACGTTCATCGAACGGTCGATCAACAATCTGACGCACGCGCTGCTGACCGGATGTGTGCTGGTGGTGATCGTGTTGATCGCCTTCCTGTACGACTGGCGCACGGCGGTCATCAGTCTGACGGCCATTCCGCTGTCGCTGATGGCCACGGTTGTCGTGTTGTATTGGTGGGGCTTGACGATCAACACGATGATCATCGCCGGCCTGGTGATCGCGCTGGGCGAAGTGGTCGACGATGCGATCATCGATGTCGAAAACATCGTCCGCCGGCTGCGGCTGAACCGGGCGATCCCGCGGCCGCGGTCGGCGTTTCGCGTCGTGCTGGACGCCTCGTTGGAAGTCCGCAGCGCGGTGGTCTATGCCACCGTCGTCATCGTGCTGGTGTTTCTGCCGGTGTTCTTCCTGGACGGATTGCCCGGCGCGTTCTTTCGACCGCTGGCGATCGGCTACGTGCTGGCGATCGTCGCGTCGCTGCTCGTGGCGCTGGTGGTGACACCCGCGCTGTCGCTGATGATTCTCCCCAGCCAGAGTGGATCAACGCGCGAGCCGCCGCTCAGTCGTTGGCTGCGTGCGCCTTATCGCAGACTGTTGCCGTGGTTTGTCTGGCGTCCCAAGTCGGCCATCGCGTTTCTGATGGTCGCCTTCGCAGCGACCTCGTGGCTGGTCAACAGTCTCGGCCAGGAATTCATGCCGAACTTTCAGGAGACCGATTTCCTGATGCACTTCGTCGAGAAACCGGGGACGTCGATCGAAGCGATGGACCGGATCACGATCCTGGCCAGCCGCGAGCTGCGCTCGATTCCCGGAGTTCGCAACTTCGGCAGTCACATCGGCCGGGCCGAAGTCGCGGACGAGGTCGTGGGACCGAACTTCACCGAGCTCTGGATCAGCATCGATCCGGACGTCGATTACCAGAAGACGCTCGACAAGATTCAAGAGGCGGTGGATGGCTATCCCGGCTTGAAACGCGACGTGCTGACGTTCCTGCGCGAGCGGGTGAAGGAAGTCCTGACCGGCGCGAGCTCCAGCATCGTCGTGCGGATTTACGGGCCGGATCTCGCGGTGCTGCGCAGCAAGGCCAAAGAAATCGAGAAGGCGATTGCCGGCGTTGAAGGAATCGGCAATCTCAAGGTCGAGTCCCAAGAGCTGGTGCCGCAGGTTGAGATCCGCCTGCGCCCCGCCGTCGCCGAGCGGTTCGGTCTGACGCCCGGTCAAGTGCGACGCGCCGTGACCACGCTGCTGCGGGGAATGAAGGTCGGCGAAGTGTATGAGGATCAGAAGAAGTACGACGTCGTCGTCTGGGGCACCGAGGATTCCCGGACGGATCTGTCCGCGCTGCAGGAGCTTCGCATCGACACTCTGACGGGGGGCCAAGTTCCGCTCAAGGATGTCGCGGATGTCGGCATCGTCCCCGCGCCGAACGAGGTCAAGCGGGAAGGGGGATCGCGGCGGATCGACGTGACCTGCGACGCGAAGAGCCGCGACCTCGGGTCGGTCGCCCGCGACATCGAAGCGGTGGTCCGCACGCTGCCGTTTGATCGCGGCTATCACCCGGAGTTTCTCGGCGAATACGCGGCCCGCCAGGAATCGCAACAACGGTTGTTCGGCTTGGGGGCCGTGTCGCTGATCGGCATCCTGCTGATTCTGTACATCGACTTTCAATCGCTGCGGCTGACGCTGATGGTGGCTCTCACGATCCCGTTCGCGCTGATCGGTGGAGTCGTCGCGGCGTGGATGTCGGGCGGAGTGCTGTCGCTCGGGTCTCTCATCGGGTTCGTCACGGTGCTGGGGATCGCGGCCCGGAATGGGATCATGCTGGTCAGCCATTACCGCCACTTGCAGGAATCCGAGGGGGAGCCGTTCGGACTGAATCTGGTGCTGCGCGGCGCGGAGGAGCGACTGATCCCGATCCTGATGACGGTCCTGACGACGGCGTTGGCACTCTTGCCGCTGGCGATCTCGGGGAACAAGCCCGGTCACGAGATCGAATACCCGCTGGCGGTGGTGATTGTCGGCGGCCTGGTGACGTCGACCTTTCTCAATCTGTTCCTGCTGCCCCCGCTGTACCTGCTCTGGGGACAACGCGCGGTCGTGGCGTCGGACGACGACGAGCACGACTTCGGTGCCAAAGAACACGGGTCGCTCTGACGAGTCCCCGGAACGACAGAAGCCCATGCGCCGGCAAGTTCGTGGTTTGTAAAATGCCGCTCTCCGCCTTCCTGTTGAAAGTTGTGTGACGTGAGCGGCAGGGCGCTAGCCCCAGCCGGTGGAAGCTGCGCGAAAAGGTACTGGAAGCGAACCGGCTCATTCGGGAAGAGATCGACCGGGGCAAGGGCCAGGTCTTCATCGACGTCTGGACGCCGATGCTCGGTGAGGACGGACTGCCCCGCCCGAGTTGTTTTTGAAGGATCCACTGCACATGAACGAGCTGCTCGCCGAAGTGGGCGAAGGGGCCGATCCCGAAGACCCGGTCGAGTACCGCGCGGACAACGTCTTTTGGGTGCCGACGGAGGCTCGCTGGCAGACGCTGCAAGACAACGTCAAGCGAACGAAAGGAGGAAGGAAGAATGATGAAGGAAGAACACGATCTCAAGGAACGCACCAAGCAGTTTGCGCTGCGGATCATTCGCCTGTTTGGAAGCCTGCCGAAAGCAACGGTTGCTCAGGTGCTCGGCAAACAACTGCTCCGGTCTGGAACATCCGTCGGGGCCAATTACCGCGAAACGCATCGTGGTCGAAGCAAAGCCGAGTTCATCGCCAAGTGCGGGGATTCCCTGCGCGAACTCGAAGAGACGGCGTATTGACTGGAACTGCTCGTCGATGCCGAAATCGTGCCCGCTGCAAAGCTGCAACCGCTGCGCAAAGAAGGCGACGAGCTAACCGCGATCTTCGTCACGATCATCAAAAGAGCCCGCAACTCCGCCTGATTGTTCTTCTTCCTTCATCATTCACCCTTCTCCCTTTCCTCGGCGGGCAGTTCTACACGCCGCGCTGCGTGGTCCGCGTGCTGGTCGAGATGCTCGCGCCGTACAACGCACGAGTCTACGATCCGTGCTGCGGCTCGGCGGCTTTTGTTCGATCTCTGAGAATGAATGTGGTTTTCGTATGAATGCAGTCGAAATCGTAGAAG
Organism: Planctomycetota bacterium; assembly: GCA_031372385.1. Lineage (GTDB taxonomy): Bacteria > Planctomycetota > Planctomycetia > Planctomycetales > Planctomycetaceae > Schlesneria. The sequence goes on from JANMLE010001439.1 coordinate 6,309, forward strand.
CCGTTTCCAAACTCGCGGAAGCGCCGTTTGACCCGGAGGCTTTCCCCTATGCCTTCCTCGAAGCCTTCGGCAACAAGGAGACCACCCTTAAACGGCTTAAGAGTGGAAACACGAACCAATCGGATCTAGCCGGCGCAGTACTCCAGCGCAACAACATCCATCTTATGGTCTGCCCGGAAGGCGAAGTGACGGCAGGTCTCGCCGCGTTGCGGCAGAGTGCTGCCACCGCCCGGCAGAAGGCCAAGTTCATCCTGGCCACCGACGGCAAAAGTTTCGAGGCGGAAAACCTCGTCGATGGCGAGACGGTCGCCTGCGATTACGCCGACTTCGAAAACCACTTCGGCTTCTTCCTGCCGCTGGCGGGCATCACCACGGTCAAGCGGATCCGCGAAAACGCCTTTGACATCAAGGCCAAAGGCCGGCTCAACCGTCTCTACATCGAGTTGCTGAAGGAAAACTCGGACTGGGACACGGCGGCCCGCAGGGAAGATCTGAACCACTTTTTCGCCCGGTTGATTTTCTGCTTCTTTGCCGAAGATACCAACGTTTTTCACCGCGGCCGCCTATTCACCGCCACGATCGAGCAGATGACCGAAAGGGATGCTTCGAACACGCACGAGGTGCTCTCCGAGCTGTTCCGGGCAATGAACACCACAATGCAGGATCGCGAGGCCGCCAACTTCCGTCTACGGTGGACCCCAAAAACCGGACCAGGAAATAAGGTGGTTTTGCTGAGTTCTAATTTGGGAGGAGCGAGATGGCCGGCAAGCGTCAGTCACACAGTGTGAGTTTCAAGGCGAAGGTTGCGATCGCGGCGTTGCGGGAGCAGGAGACGGTGTCACAGTTGT
>JANMLE010001455.1:0-1109 GCA_031372385.1 Planctomycetota bacterium
GAACCGATCGTTGCCGATCCAATCGATGCGGCGTTCGACGAGCGGAACCGGATGTACGTCGTCGAGATGTCGGACTACCCCTGGCTCCCGGATCAGCGGGTCCAGAAGTACAAGGACCAGCGGGCCGAAAGCTGGAGCCGCATCCGACTGCTCACCGACACCAACGCCGACGGGCAGATGGACAAGAGCACCGTGTTCGCCGACAAGCTGCGCTGGGCGCAGTCGGTCTGCTGTTCGAAGGGGGGCGTTTATGTTTTGGCACCGCCGCATCTGTACTTCATGAAGGACACTGATGGCGACGACGTCGCCGATCAGAAAGAGATCGTCTGCACCGGCTTTAGCCAGGCGAACGTGCAGGGGCTGGCCAACGGTCTGGAATGGGGACGCGACAACGCCATTTATTTTTCATCCGGTATGGCGGGCGGCGATTTGACCATCCCGGCCACCGGCAAGAAGCCCGAGCGGAAGTTCACGCCGGGACGACGAGACCTGCGTCTGGACCCGGCCACCAACGAGATCACGATGGTCTCGGGCGGACAGCAGTTCGGCCACACGATCGATGATTTCGGCGAGCGATTCATCTGTTCCAACAGCAACCACATCGTTCATGTGACGTGGCCGCTGCACTATCTGGAACGGAATCCGCAACTGACCGTGCCGAGCACCATTCGTCCCATCGCGAAAGAGGGAGCCGCGGCCGTCGTCTATCGCAAGAGCACCGCCGAACCGTGGCGGCTGGTCCGGACGGCGCGACGCGCGGCGGACCCCGAATTCGCCAAGCGGCTGCCGCCGACCGAACTGGTTCCGATCGGCTTCTTCACTTCGGCCACGGGGATCACGGTCTATCGCGGCGGCGCGTATCCCCCTGAATTTCTGGGGAATGTCTTCATCGGCGATGTTGGTGGAAACCTGGTTCACCGCAAGAAACTGACGCCCGACGGCATCAGCTTTGTCGCCGCGCGAACCGAACCCGATTGCGAGTTCCTCACATCGACCGACAACTGGTTCCGTCCGACGAACTTCGTCAACGCGCCGGACGGCACGCTGTACATGCTCGACATGTACCGCGAAACGATCGAGCATCCGGCATCGATTCCCGACGACATCAA
>JANMLE010001470.1:0-1208 GCA_031372385.1 Planctomycetota bacterium
TGATCCAGTTGCCACGCAGAATCGGGCTGGTGCGCGACGCGCCCGACTGCATCGCGAGTGTTGTCGACTGTCCGAGGATGCCGCCGCGCGCATGCTTTCGTACGCCATCGACACGTCGCCACTGCGGGCCGGTGATTCCGGGAATGCCGTAGTGCTTGGCGAGATCCTCGTTCAGGAACGTGTGGTCCGCATCGAGGATGTTCAGGACCGACCCATCGTTCTGGAACAGGTCGGTGAAGAACAGGATTGACTCTTCGTACATGGCTCCCCGCAGGGCGGTGAACGTGGGGAAGTGCCGCTCGCTCTTCTCGTCGAGGTGGTCGAAGTCGCGGATGTGCAGCCACTGGCAGCCGAACTCGGTGGCGAGTCGGCGGGTGCGCGGGTCGCGCAGCATCCGCCGCATCTGGGCGATCAGCACGTCGGTCTCGCGGAGTCGGCCGGCGGCAGCCGCCGTGCGCAGTTCTTCGTCGGGTTGCGACGACCACAGGAAGTAACTGAGCCGGTTGGCGAGTTCGAAGTCGGACACGGGAGCCTGTCCGGTGCCGGGTGAGGGCTTCTCGACTCGGTACAAGAACGACGGGGCGATGAGCACGCGCGCCATCGTCAGCCGAATCGCATCCTCGTGTGACATCTCTTCCTTGCGCAGGCGGCCGTAGAGGCTTCGCAACTCCGTCGATTCGGCCTCGGTTAGCGGCCGGCGGTAGGCCCTCCCCGCGAACTCCAGGACGGAGGCGAGATGCGCCGGTTGCGTGTCGACCAGCAACTGGCGAAAGGCCGCAGCGCGGTCATTGATCGGTTTGCGGAGCGGTTCGAAGACCTTCGGGTCGGCATCCTGCGTGGCGTACTCCATCAGTTGCAAATAGGCATCGACCAGCGTCAGGGCATCGCGGCTGACGTAGTGCAACTCGTCCCACAGCTTGTTGAGTTGCTGCTGCTCGGTGTCGCTGAGCATCAGTCGCGCGAGTTGATGGTCTTCGCGATAGAACAGCGTCAGCGTGACGACTTCATCGACGGGGACGATCTTGGTGTAACAGAGTGCCGACGGAAACAACTTGCGGAAGTCCTCCATCGCCGCTTCGACCCGCTTCCGAGCCTCACTGCCATCGTTGACGATGATCGGTGTGGCATACGACACACCGCGGTTGTTCGACGTCCAGGGGTTCTGCGGAAGTTTCGTGGTCGGGCGTGCCGTCGTGGCGCGCCGCCAG
>JANMLE010001512.1:0-5625 GCA_031372385.1 Planctomycetota bacterium
CCCTCCCAGATGTCGCGCTTGAGGCCGCGCAGCGGACCCATGCTGCGGTGCTGGAAGTTTCGGATGCGATCGTAGGCGTAGTGCTCGGGTCCGTTGTCGGCACTGAAGATGACGAGCGTGTTGTCCGCGAAGCCGCCGTCCTGCAGCGCCTGCAACACGCGACCGACGGTGTCGTCCGTCTGGGTGACGAAATCACCGAAGCCCCCCGCCTTCGACTTGCCGACAAAACCCGGCGTCGGCACGATCGGGGCATGCGGCGACGTGAAGGGGAAGTAGAGGAAGAACGGCTCATCCTGTTTCTGTTGGCCGATCCAGTCGACGGCTTTCTCCGTGAGCTTCGGCATGACGGCCCAGAAGTCCCAGTCCTTCACCGACGGTCCCGGCCGCGCTTCCCACGATCCTTCGGCGGTCGGCTTCGGAGTACTCAGCGGCACGGTCGGTTCGGTGATGACGCGGTCGTTCTCGAACCACGCATACGGCGGGAAGTTCGGCACATCGTCGCCGAAGTAGTAGTCGAACCCGTGCGACAACGGCCCGCCGGGGATCGGCTGGCTCCAATCAAAGGCGTTCGGCGCGAAGCCGGCCGGTCCCTGTCCCTTGGTCGGCGCGGCACCGGGCCGTTTGATGGCGTTCCAATCCCAGCCCAAATGCCACTTGCCGATGCACGCCGTCCGGTAGCCCCGCGTCTTCAACAACTCGGGCAGCGTGGTCCGTTCGGCGTCGAGAACCGGTTGATCGAAGGCGTTCACAATGCCGTGAAACTTCCGCCAGTGATACCGCCCCTGCATCAGGGCATAGCGGCTGGGTGTGCAGACGCCGGACGAACTGTGCGCGTCCGTGAACCGCGTCCCCTGTGCGGAGAGGCGGTCCAGATTCGGCGTGGGAATCTTGGACTCCGGATTCTGCGCGCCGAGATCACCAAAGCCCATGTCGTCGGCGTAGAGGATGACGATGTTGGGCCTGGCCGGGTTTGGCCTGGCCGGTGGCGCACCGGCGGCGTGCAGCGTGGTCAGGCAGAGGGCGGTGATGACTGCGAGGCCCTGTTTCATGGTGTGTCCTTCCGACAAAGGGGTCGGGAGTCGTTGATTGCGGGAAAGAAGCAGAAACCTCGATTCAAAGAGTCCTGACCCCTTTGGCATTTCTGACCCCTTTGGCATGTCCCGTGAACGAACAGAATCTCCGGGCCATCTCCCTCGTCGGCGACTTGAAAATGGACGCCGTTGATTTCGACCGTGCGCAACATCGTGGTCAAACCTGGACCGAAATGTGGAAACGGATGAATCGGCTGACGGCTGTCGGCTGGACGGCTTTCGGCAGACGGCTTGTTTCCCCAGCCCGAACGGCCGCATCGAGATCGTGGTGGTCTTCGATCTCCAAGGAATCGAGTGACATCGGTCTTCTCCGTTGCGTGCCGGGTGAGAGTGTAGTCCCTGATGCGGATGTCTAACAGACCCGCCCCGCGTGCCTGAGTTGAGAATCGTTCGGCATTCGGCGAACATGGCCCGCTGCCACGCGCAGGTTGAGAGCAGCAGCGTTGAACCTCATCTGATCGTGGATTCTCCACGGATTCAAAACGGATAGACCGCAACATGGTTGTCGAACGACTGAGCAAGACCTGGTTCAATCTCGTCCACGGGCGAAACATCGTTTACAACCAGTGCTGGGAAGACCCGCGGCTCGATCGGGTCGCCTTGGAACTGACTCCGCAAGACCGCGTCGTCGTCATCACGTCGGCCGGGTGCAATGCGATTGACTATGCCCTGGCGGGCGCGGGACACGTCCACGCGGTCGACATGAACCCCAAGCAGAATCATCTGCTCGACCTGAAGCTGGTCGGCGCGAAGCAGCTTGACTACGAGACATTCTGGAAGCTGTTCGGCAAGGGGTGCCTCCCCGAATGGCAGTCGGTCTACCCGCAGCAGTTGCGTCCGCACCTTTCGCCCGAGGCCCGCGCCTTCTGGGATCGCAAGGGGAAGCTGTTCCATCTCGGCCGGCGCAAGTCGTTCTACTTCCGCTGCACCAGCGGGACGTTCGCCTGGTTCGTCAACTACTACATCAACCGCATCGCCAAGATGCGCGATGCCGTGAACGCGCTGCTGGCCGCGGAGAACGTCGAACAACAGAAGAGCCTGTTCGAACAGTACGATCTGGCAAAGAAGCTCTGGCGGCCGATGATCAAATTCGCGATGCGGCGCGATGTGACGCTGTCGCTGCTCGGCGTCCCCGCCGCCCAGCGCCGCCAGATCGACCAGGGTTATCCGGGCGGCATCCTGCAGTTCGTGGTCGATCGCGTGGAAGCGGTGTTCACCAAGATTCCGCTGAAAGACAACTACGCCTGGCGAGTCTACCTGACGGGCGAGTACTCGCCGGACGCCTGCCCCGAATACCTGAAGCCCGACAACTTCGCCCGGCTGAAGGCGGGGGTGGCGGATCAGGTTTCGTCTCACACGAACACGGTCCAGGGATTTCTGGAACAGTCCGAACAGCCGATCTCGCGGTTCATCCTGCTGGACCACATGGACTGGCTGTCGAAAGATCCGGCCAAGCGAATCCTGACGGCTGAATGGCAGGCGATCGTCGACAAGGCGACGCCGAACGCCCGCGTCCTGTGGCGCAGTGCGGGGCTGGACGGCACGTTCATCAACCCGATCGAAGTCAACGTCAACGGCCAGAAGAAAAAGCTCGCCGACCTCCTGCAGTACAACCAGCCGCTGGCGGACGAACTGCATGCCAAGGACCGCGTCCACACCTACGGCAGCTTCTGCATCGCGGACTTGAGGAAATGACATGACCGAATCACCGCCATTTCTCCGCCGCGTCTCGATCCGCAACTACAAGAGCATCGCCGCATGCGATGTCGAGCTGGGAAAGTTCACCGTCATCGTCGGTCGCAATGGTTCGGGGAAGAGCAACTTTCTCGACGCGCTGAGATTCGTCTCGGACAGCTTGCAGATGTCGCTGGACCACGCGATCAAAGCACGGGGTGGGATCGACGAGGTTGTGCGACGTTGCCTTCCTCCAGTCCGAAACTTGGAGATGCGTCTCTCGTTTGGGCTGGCCGACGGGCGCGAGTGCCAGTACGAGTTTGGCATTTCGGCACTGGACCACGGAGGTTTCCGAGTCCAGCGCGAGTCGCTCACGGTTTCATCGCCGGATGGCGCGGCGTTCGACTATGAAGTCGTGGATGGAGTTCTGAAGCGAGCGAGCCTCCGGACGAACACGCCAATTGATGTCCCGCCGACGACGGTGGTCCCGAGCGCATTGATGCCTCGACCATCGAACTATCTGCCGAAGCCGGCCGCCGACCGGCTGTATCTCGTGAGCATCAGCGGACTCGACGAGTTTCGCGACGTTTACGAATCGCTCGTGGCCTTCGGCTTCTATCATCTCCGACCTGACACGATCCGCGGCCTGCACGACTCGGACACCGGGGAGGTGCTGACACACGACGGCAGCAATCTCGCCAGCGTCGTCGGGCGATTGTCGGTCGATTGCCCCGAGATCAAGGAACGGATCGGCGACTATCTGAAGGTGATTGTTCCGGAACTTCAGGGCTTCGACCGCGTCCGGTTTCAGCAGTTTGACGAACTCGAATTCCGCTGGAACACCCACGGCGGGGCTCACTACGTTCCGTTCTACTCAACCAGCATGTCCGATGGGACACTGTGCATTCTCGGCCATCTCGTGGCGGTGTTGCAGTGCGGTCGCGAAGGACGACGCCTGGCGCTGGTGGGTCTCGAAGAACCGGAGACCGCTCTGCATCCGGCCGCGTCGGCGGCGCTGCTCGATGCGCTGCGCGAAGGAGCTGAGGGAACGCAGATCGTGGTCACCTCGCACAGTCCCGACCTGCTCGACCATTTCGATTTCTCGACCGACACGTTGCTGGTCGCGGAATCGTTTGATGGAGCCACGATCGTCGGCCCCATCAACGAGGCGAGCCGAAGTGTCATCCGGGACAAACTGTATTCGCCCGGTGAACTGCTGCGGATGGATCAACTTCAGCCGCGACCGATTGGCCGCAATCCCCGGCCTCAGCCCGAATTGGTGTCGGGTGAGGTGAATCCATGAGCCGCATCCAAATCGCGCCGATTGTTGAGGGCGATGGAGAAGTCGCGGCCATTCGCATCCTGCTGCAACGGATTTGGACTGAACTCTTGGGCGGCGAACATGCGGATGTGAAGCGACCGATTCTCAGAAAGCGGGATCGGCTTATCCGAGAACAATTCAACGAGTTGTCCGATGGGATAGAATTCGCCGTCCGCATGCTGGCTGAAGAAGGTTCGGATCCCGGTTTGATTTTGGTGCTTGTCGATGCTGAAGATGACATGGCCTGTGAACTGGGACCGGAGCTTTTGAAACGAGCGCGGAACTGCCGACCGGATGCTGATGTGGCGTGCGTCATCGCGAACCGCTGCTATGAGACTTGGTTTGTCGCCGCAGCATCATCGCTCTCCAAGTATCTCGATCTCACAAATGATCCTGTCTTGCCCGAAAATCCGGAACTCACCGCACAGCGCAAAGATTGGATCGCTCAGCGAATTCGTGGAGTAAAATACAGTGAGCCCGTCGATATGCCGCGACTGACGGCGGCGATGGATTTGAAACTGTGCCGCAGCCGGTCGCCCTCGTTCGACAAGCTGTGCCGAGAGCTGGAAGCGCGTCTGACAAAATAGACAACCACTGACCACCGTCTTCGTGCCGCAGACGTGGTCGCAATTCGATGAAGAGAATCACACCGTGTTAGACATGAAACTCGCCCTGGGATTTCGGGGGGATGACGACGATCTTCGGCGGCGCGAGCGGACGGAGTTGCTGCGGTACATCAACCTGAAACTGGCCGCCAACGGGTTGCCGACGGTGCAGGCCGCGGGCGGGACGGAATTGGTTGCGTTGGCTTCCGGGCTGCTGACAAATTTCCGCGAGAAGACGCGGTTGCTCGACAACCACCGCTGTCCGGTCGACCAGCGGATTGAAACCTACCTGAACGAACACTTCGCCGATTTGAAGCTGGATGAGCCGCTCCGGGTGCCCGGCCGCGCGATGGTGCTCGACCGGCATGGACTGGCCCGCGAATTGTCGCTCCCCGCCGATGGCGATGAATTTGAAAACGACCTGCTTCATTCTTACCGGGTCCGGAACGGAGTGCTGCACAACCCGCGGTCGGATCGGCGGACGACGGTCGGAACATTTCATGTCTGCGAAGGGGGACTGGCCATCCCCGGCGACAAGCGGGCCGTGCCGAAGCGCACGTTCGTCAACCTGTTTCAGGCCGCGATGAACCCGCCGCACGACCTGATGCTCGTGCCGTTCACCGCCAATCAGCCGGACAAGGCTCACTATTGGATGGCGGTGCTGCTGCGGCCGGTCGTCTGTCCGGAGGTGCCGGGCTACTGCTCGGAAAAGACGATGGAGGTGCGTTTCTTCGCGCCGGGTTCGGTGGTCAGCAACCTGGACTTTGTCGAGTCGATCTTCGGCAACGCGGGCGATCCGTTCGTGCCGATCAACGATGCGGCGCTGGATGTCGAACACTGGTCGGGTCACACCGGCTGCGTGATCCTCGCCCCCCATCTGACAAAGCTCACGAAGCGCGATGTCGGTCTGCCGCATGTCAGCCAGGCCACCGAC
>JANMLE010001532.1:0-5284 GCA_031372385.1 Planctomycetota bacterium
CACCTGCCGCATGGCCGACGGCTCGCCCCGGTTGTGTACTCCGCATGAATTTCCGGCCGCTCACGACCAGTTGTTCATCAATCTGGGCGATGGCCGGTTCGAGGATCAGTCGGCATCCGCCGGAATCGAAGTCCCCGAAGGAAAGGGGCTCGGAGTGGTGGCCGCGGACTTCGATCGATCGGGCCGCGTGAGCCTGTTCGTGGCGAACGATGCCGTGCCGAATTTCGATCTGCACAACGTCACCGCACGCCGCGGCGATGCGGTGCGGTTTGAGGAGCGGGGATACCTCTCGGGCTTGGCGGTCGATGCCGACGGTCAGCCGCAAGCCTGCATGGGCGTGGCCGCCGGCGATGCCAATGGCGATGGGCTGCTCGATCTGTACGTCAGCAACTTTCGCAACGAGTCCAACACGCTGTATCTGCAGCAGGCGGACGGCCACTTCGTCGATGCGACGCGGCAATCCGGCCTGCGCGAGCCCAGCTACCCGATGCTGGGATTCGGCACACAGTTTCTCGACGCGGATCTCGACGGGTGGGAGGATCTTGTCCTCACGAACGGGCACGTCGGCAACCTGAAGCACCACGGGGTCGCGTACGAAATGCCGCCGCAGTTCTTTCACAATCTGGGGCACGGGCGGTTCGTGGAGTTGCCCGCTTCGACGTTGGGGCGGTTCTTCGCGGGCGCGTATCTGGGACGGGGCCTGGCGCGCCTCGACTGGAACCGCGATGGCCGCGAAGACTTCGCGGTCTCGCATCTAAAATCGCCCGCCGCCCTGGTGACGAATCAGACGGCGCGACCGGGACACTTTCTGGCGGTGCAACTGCGCGGCGTGGAATCCAGCCGCGACGCCATCGGAACCACAGTCACTGTGACTGCAGGGGGAAGACAACACGTTCGACAACTGACCGCGGGAGATGGCTACCAGGCCAGCAACGAGCATCAATTGGTGTTCGGCTTGGGAGACGCGGAGATCATTGAACGGATGCAGGTGATTTGGCTGTCGGGAACGATGCAGTCGTTCTCCAATCTGCAAGCCAATTCACACGTGCTGGTGGTTGAAGGCCGGTCACAGCCAATCATTATCAGAGTGCCGTGAGCTTCGATGAGACGCCGATCTTTTCATTGGCGGTGATCGCCAATCAAACAGGCGTGAACTGTGGAGAGCCCGTCGATTTCTAGTGCTGTGTCAACGATCTTGGGGTAGCCACGCTCGGCAGAGCGTGGGGTAAGTCCAACATTTCCCAACGTTCTGGCGAACGTGGCTACGAAGACAACCCAACTTCGTAGTCGTGACGAAGCACTCGATGTTTTCAGGCCCGTTCGCTCCGGTGATCCGATTTGTGCGGCAGTTTTGCGATTGCCGGAATTTCATTTGCGTCATTGATCAGGAGAAAGTATAAGACTTCACCTTTCAGCACTTTCAGTCCAATCCCGTTCACATCTTGTTGTTCCCCCGTTGGCGTGGTTTTCCTCATTTCTGGCCCACTTTTGGCCCAAAGGAGTCCTCCATGACTACCCGATTGTTTCGCAGACTTGGTTTCACATTGATTGAGCTGTTGGTGGTGATTGCCATCATTGCCGTGCTGATCGCCCTGTTGCTTCCAGCGGTCCAGCAGGCGCGCGAGGCGGCCCGGCGGACCCAGTGCAAGAACAACCTGAAGCAGTTGGGCCTGGCGCTGCACAACTACCACGACATCCACAACCGCTTCCCGATCGGTGCTCAACGCGGTTTCAAACCGAGTTGGCGAGTGGCTGTCTTTCCGCAGTTGGATCAGGCTCCCCTGTTTAACAAGCTTGATTTCAACCTCGATTTCAGGTCACCCTACTCCGGTAACAATACCGTGCTGCAGGGAACGTCACTGCCGGGTTGGAATTGCCCATCAAGTCCGTGTTTGCGGACTGGTGCTTCGGGAAGCGAACAATGCTGGAATGGGGGAAATCCCCAATTGGTGGACTACGTCGGGATCGGAGGGGCCACTCCTGATCCGGGTGGCCGGGCAAGCGTCATTAGCACCAGCAATTATGACGGCGGCCTCTACGGCGCGAACGGGATGCTGAATGTCGCCCTCAGTCTCAACCTTGCGGCGGCCACAGACGGCTCCTCGAACACGCTGCTCGTCGGAGAGAACTCCGACTACACCCTCGTTGGGACAACCAAGACAGACCTTCGCTCGAACTACTACGGTGGCTGGAGCGGATTCTCGGATCAGCCGAATCCATTTTCCGGATCGCCCGATTCTTGGAGCACCGGCGTGACGACCGTGCGCTATCCGATCAACACTCAGGGAACTCCCGCCGGAGCCATTCACACTTGGGAAGCCAACCTGCCGTTGCGCTCCGCGCACGTGGGTGGTGCCCACGTGCTGATGGGTGACGGTTCGACACGGTTCCTGTCGAACAACCTTGACCTCAACACACTGCTGCGATTGGCGGTAAAGGACGATGGTCAGGTGATCGGGGACTTCTGATCGCCATCGGTTTCGCAGGACGAGTTCGCGGGTTTGTCCGAGACGGTGAATCACCAACGACCCGTTTCGGGCGATCGAATCCCCCTTCGAGAACTCAGTGGCTATCCGAGAAGGGGTCGGGATTCTTTTTAATGCCGCACCACGTCGCCCAAAACTCGCGAATCGAGACTGTGCGGCAAGAAAAAGACTCCCGACCCCCTTGCCACAGCGGCTTCTCGGACACCCTCTCACAACCGGCTGCCCAATCGCGTTGTCGTCACAACGCACTTCACGACCAACCAAACTCCAGATCCACACAAGGAGCAATTGTGATCCGTCCCCTGATTCTTCGTTCGATGGTGTTGATCTGCGGTGTCGTTCTGCTTCAAGGTTGCGGGCCGTCGGGCCCTCCCCCCACCGCCAAGGCCACGGGAAAAGTGACGCACAAGGATAAGCCGGTAACCGAGGGCGAAATCTTCTTTGTCGCGGCGGAAAAGGGCTATTCGGCCAATGTCAGTCTGGGAGCGCAAGGGAAATATCAGATCACGTCCGGGTTGCCCCCCGCAAAATACAAGGTCTTCGTCTCGCGTCCCCGAATCACGAAGCCGCCCATGCCGGGGGAAGCGCCCCCAGAGGTCAAGGATTTCCCCGTTCCCGACAAATACCAATCTGAGACGACCAGCGGGCTGACGGCGGAAGTGAAGGCGGGCGACAACACCTTCGACTTCAAGGTCGATTGACCGCAGCCGACGATTGGACTGCCTTCGTCAGGCCTGTGTTCTCCCATTGAAGTGCAACACATTGGTCACTGCACACCTCGACGATCGAGCCCGGTGGTTGTCCCTGGGAGTTCGTCTCCGATTCTGGCATTCGCTGTCTCCCTCAATTCGCTGTCGCCGGTTCGTCCTGACGGAGAGATCGACAGCGAATTGAGGGAGGCAGCGAATGGGACGCGTGCGGAAAACTGCCTGACCGCAGGTGGCATTCGCACCTGGCCTTGAATCGCACGCGCCCCAAAAGTTGTGTCGATACGAATGAAGAGCAACAGGGTGCGGACCGGCGAAAGTTTTGCCTGCTTGTTCATCGCAGGCGGACTGTCACTTTGCGGCTGCTTGGGCCGGAGTCCGTCCCCTTTCAACGGCCCTGCGATCACCAGATCCGATGGTCATGGGGCCGAGTCTCGTTCGTCTGATGATCCTCGTGCCGACGCGGTGAATCCCGCGCCGGTCCCGCAGCCGGACGACTGGTTCGACGATGTGACCGACCGTTCTGGAGTTCGCTTCACGCATCGCAACGGTCGCGAAGCGGGGCGTTACTACATGATCGAGAGCTTTGGCGGTGGCGTCGCCGTGATCGACTACGATCGGGACGGAGACTGCGATCTGTTCCTCCCCGGTGGCGGAACGATCTCGCGCGATGATCCGGTCGCCATCGGCGGTCTTCCGTCCGCCTTGTTTCGCAACGAGGGAGACTGGCAGTTCGTCGATGTGGCGAATGCCAGCGGGGTCGCCGGGCCGCCCGATTACTCACAGGGTTGCGCGGTTTCGGACTTCGACGCCGACGGGTTTCCCGATCTGTTTCTGTGCTGTTACGGTCGGTGCCGCCTGTATCACAATCTCGGCGATGGCACGTTTTCCGAAGTCGCCGCATCGGCTCAGTTGTCGAGAAATGAGTGGGCCACGGCCGCCGTGTTTGCGGACTTCGATCTCGACGGCCTGCCTGACCTGCTCGTTGCCAGATACGCCGACTGGAGTCCCGCGCAGGATGTCAAATGTGTCGAAAGGGGAGCCCGCGATCTCTGCCCTCCCACATCGTATGAGGGGACAACTTGTCTGGCATTTCGTAATTCGGGGGACGGAGTCTTCGACGACTGGTCCGAGCGACTTGGCTTGAGTGGCAAAGTTCGCGGCTTGGGAATCGTGGCCGCAGACCTGAATCTGGATGGCCGGGTCGACATCTACGTGGCCAGCGATGTGACGACCAATCAGCTCTATCTGGGTGGGCCGGAGATGCCGCTGGTCGAATGCGCCGCGTCGTCGGGAGTGGCGGTCAACGAATGGGGGCAGGCCGAAGCCAGCATGGGCGTCGACGTCGGCGACTACAACGGTGACGGTCGCCCCGACATCTGGATCACGAATTTCGAGAAGGAAGACAACGCGCTCTACCGCAATCTTGGAAACGGAATGTTCCTGCACTCGACGGTTTCGGCCGGCTTGTCCGGCGTGTCGCGCATGCGGGTCGGCTTTGGTACGGCGATGACCGACTTCGACGGTGATGGCTGGCCGGACCTGTTCGTGCTCAATGGCAATCCGATCTATGCGGCTGCGGAAACGCCGTTCAAACAGCACCCGCAGTTGTTCCGCAATCTCGGTGGCCGGTTTGAAGAGGTCTCCGGCAACGGCGGGACATTCTTTCGTGAAGCCCATTCCGGGAGGGGATGCGCCGTCGCGGATCTCGATGATGACGGCGCGCCCGATCTGGTCACGGTTCCGATGAACGACACCGTGCGAGTCCTTCGCAACCGGAAGCCGCCCGCAAACTTTGTCCGCGTCCATCTGGCCGCGAGGAATGGCGAGCCGGACGCCACCGGCGCGCGGGTCTCCTGCGAATTCAAGGGACGCCGGGTGACTCAGTTCGCCGTGCGGGGCACGGGGTTCTTTTCCCAGTCCGATGTGCGGATGATCTTTCCTATGGCGACTCAGGCAACCACCGTCGATGTCACGGTCGTGTGGCCGGGGCGAGCCAGTGAGGTGTATCGGGGGCTGAGTGTGCGGAAGACTCATCCACTGATCGAGGGACGCGGAGAGGCAGTCCCTGAGTGAGACAGTTCATGAGCG
>JANMLE010001566.1:0-1615 GCA_031372385.1 Planctomycetota bacterium
GATCGAAACGTCGAAGTACGACCAGCCCGATTCGACGGCCTTCGGCGAGAGGGACTTCACCGTCCAGATCAACAATCCGCAGGGTGAAAAAGTCTTCGAGAAAGTCTTCAAGACCGACAAGTTCGGCGGCATCGAAGGGGAGTTCCCGCTCGCCAAGGGGGCGATGCTCGGCAATTACGCGCTGCTCGTGATGGACCCGTTCCACCAGGGGGGCAGCTTCCGGGTCGAAGAGTACAAGAAGCCCGAATACGAGGTGACGATCGACGCCCCGACCGAACCGGTCGCGCTCGGTGAAAAAGTGACGGCGACAATCAAGGCGAAGTATTTCTTCGGCGCACCCGTCACCAAGGCGAAGGTCAAGTACAAGATCCTGCGGACCCCGCATGACAGCCACTGGTATCCGACCGCGAGTTGGGACTGGTTCTACGGCAGGGGCTACTGGTGGTTCGCCTCCGACTACTCGTGGTATCCCGGCTGGAACAACTGGGGCTGCGCCCGGCCGATCGGCTGGTGGATCGGCCGCAACAACGCGCCGCCGGAAGTCGTCGCCGAACAGGAAGTCGAGATCGGTCCCGATGGAACGGTGAAGATCGAGATTGACACGCTGCCGGCCAAGCAGGTCCACGGCGACGAAGATCATTCGTATACGATCACGGCCGAAGTGGTGGACGAATCGCGTCGCACGATCGTGGGGACCGGCAGCGTCCTCGTCAGCCGGACGCCGTTCCGCGTCTTCGCGTGGGTCGACCGCGGCCACTACAAAGTCGGCGACACGATCGAGGCCAGCTTCGACGCCCACACGCTTGACAACAAGCCGGTCAGCGGCAAGGGCGAACTGACGCTGTTCAAGATCACGTACGACGCCAAGCAGCAACCGGTCGAAGAGGCCGTGCAGTCGTGGAAGCTCGACACCGACGCCACCGGTCACGCCCGCCAGCAAATGGCTGCGACCAAATCGGGCCAGTACCGCCTGTCATACAAGGTGACCGATGGCAAGCAGCACACGATCGAGGGGGCCTATGTCTTCGTCGTGCGCGGCGAGGGCTTCGACGGCCGCGAGTTCCGGTTCAACGATCTGGAACTGGTCACTGACAAGCAGCAATACGCTCCCGGTGAAAAGGTCCGGCTGATGGTCACGACCAACAAGCCCGACGGCTGCGTGATGCTGTTCGTGCGTCCGTCGAACGGCGTCTACCTGCCCCCCAAGATCATCCGCCTGAAGGGGAAGACCACGGTCGAAGAAATCACCGTCGTGCAAAAGGACATGCCCAACTTCTTCATCGAGGCGTTCACCATCGCCGACGGCAAGTACCACCAGGAAATGCGCGAGGTCGTCGTGCCACCCGAGAAGCGCGTGATCAACGTCTCGGTGCTGCCATCTCAGACCGAATACAAACCCGGCGCGGACGCCAAGGTGCAGATCAAGCTGACCGATTCCACGGGCGAACCGTTCGTCGGCTCGACGGTCATGACGGTCTACGACAAGAGCGTCGAGTACATCTCGGGGGGCTCCAACGTCGCGGAGATCAGGGAGTTTTTCTGGAAGTGGCGTCGGCAGCACCACCCGCAGCGCGACTGCACACTCGACCGCTGGTTCAACAACCTGCTGAAGAAC
>JANMLE010000200.1:0-2201 GCA_031372385.1 Planctomycetota bacterium
GTTCTTCTTCCTCGCCGGCGGTGGAATGCGTCACGGTCAGATGATCGGCAAGACCAACCGCAACGGCGAAGAACCGATTGAACGACCGGTTCACATTCAGAGCGTGTTTCACACGATCTACCACCAACTGGGGATCGACGCTAACACGACGACGCTGACCGATCCCAACGGCCGGCCCCAGTTCTTGGCCGACAATCGGCAACTCATCACCGAACTGATCTGACAGGAAACGGTCGCCTGTAAAACAGTGCTGCGGGGCGGGTTTTTACCCGCCCCGCAGTTTTTTACAGGCCGTTGGGTCCGTCACTCTCTCGCCGGTTCGAACACACGTTCGTCAATCATCGACGGGAGTGGCGACCCAAGCGGTTTGTTCGTCGGTGATGCCGGCCGCCACCAGTGCATCGCGCAGGGCGATTTCCGCGGCGGTTCGCGAGGAGAGTTTGCGGTATACCCGAACGCGGATTCCGTCCTCGTCGCCGATCGCGGTCTTGGCCACCGAGACGACCTGTTTCAGTTCGGCGGCCTGATCTCCATCGGCAGAGCGCAGGAAGTACGATCGGTCGGCGATGACCACCTTGACGACTTGTGGTGCCGGCCCGGATACGGTCGATGTCTTCTCGCGATCCGGATCGGAGTCTGTCACGACCACACTCTTGGTGTCACCTTTGGCTCCCACTTTGGAATCGGATGACTTCTGCGTCGGCGTGGGTGACGGATCGCCGATGCCAATTCCCTGCATGCTTCCGCCCCCGAATCCCTTCCAGACGCCCCCCAAATACACACCCGCGGCAATACCGGCCACGAGCACCGCTCCGAGGACGTTACGCGTGCTCAGCAGTCGCGATCCTGAATTCTGGACCATTTCGTTTCACCTTTTCTACAGCCGGAGTTTGTTTCTGTTTGGCTGTTGCAGCGTCCGAGGCAACGCGCTGGGACAAATCACGGTCGATGGGCCGCTTCGGGGCGGAATCCCAACACGGCATATTCGAACTTGATGGTTCCATTGCTGTCCAGTCGCATTCGCTCAGCGACCGCCGGCAGTCCTTTGGTGACGGCCCAACGATACCGCAATTGCGAGTCGCCGTAACTCACCAAAATTAGCACGACGCTCTTTGTCTGTGGGAAGGACTTGTACAACTTGAAGAACTCATCGGAAAACAGTTCGGGGGTCTGGATGTCATCCGGCTGAAGCCGCTTCTGATGCGCTCCCGCCGTGATGATCAGCGAGTTGTCCTGCTGGACATACAGCTCCCAGACATCGAACCGCTTTTTCATCTCGGCAAACGTCAGCAGATGATCGACGACCTGGTCGGCGCGGGCGGTCGACAACGACTTGAACTCGGACTTCAACGCGGCGATCTCCGCCGGCGACAGGACCGCCTCGTCGGAACTGCGGCGATCGGCGATCTTCTGAATGGTCGCTGCGGGGATGCGGAACATCTCACCGAACAGTTGGCCCAGTTGTTCCCGGCTGGAGTATTCGGCGCGTTCGGTGTCGCGTTGCTTCTGTTCCCGCTCGGCCAGTTGCTTCTGCAAGGCGGCGAGTTGCTGCTGGACGGCATCCAAGTCAGTGCGGGCTGCTTCCCGCCCGACCTCCGCGCGCTCCGACTGTTGCTCGGCGATCATCTTGACTTCCATGTACTGAGCGAAGAAGACGATCAACAGCAGATCCAGCAGCGGAGTAAGCTGCAGGGTGAGTTTGCGCCGGTCCATCAGGCATCTTCTCCTGCGGCCATCGCCAGTTCACGCTTCGCGCGGGCCACCGTTTCGCGGACATGCTGGCGGTTTTCCGAGAGCCGGCGGAATGAGGTTTCGACAATGCTGTTGATGAACATCAACCCGATGGCCGCAAACAATCCCACGAACGTCGTCCAGATCGCATCGCCAAAGAACTGGACGATGTCCGTGACCGTCTTTTGGGCGTTTCCCCCGCCGTGCAGAGCACCGCCGATGGCCAAGATCGTCCCCAGGACGCCGGCCAGCGGATACGCCTCGATCATCGATCGACAGATGTTGTACGAGGTCTCGAATGAGTGCGACTGTAGATAGCGGCGTTCTTCATCCAGAATCCGCATGCGATTCCACAGTGTTTGCCGCTCGGCCTTCTTCGACGGGTCGTCCAAGATGTCCCGGATGTCGGCCAAGAAGGCTTCGATCTGGTCCGACAGATTGGTCCCCCGCTCGAACAAACTGCGATGCTT
>JANMLE010001601.1:0-2140 GCA_031372385.1 Planctomycetota bacterium
GAGCCGTTGGCGTTGGGCGATTTCTCATTGCTCCCCCTGCACGAGCAGTACCCGAACCACAACACCCGATTGGAGGCCGCTGGAGACAATCGGGTCAAACTGATCCTGACCCCCAAGCACTCGCCGCCCCAGATTTTCGGCAACTCGCCGCACACCGAGACGTTCCTGATCGACACCGCCCGCCATGTCGTGTTGAAGCATGAATGGCTCGAAGACGGCCGGGTGACCGGAACCGTGACTTTCGACGATTTCGTCGAGTTGGCCGGATCGTGGTGGGCCAGGAAGTTGAGTCAACTGGATGCTGACGGACTCAAGACTTCCGAGACCACGTTCGGCATCAAGTCGCTGACCAAGCCCCAGTATGGCCAGCGGATGGATGCGGAACTCGCGGCCAAATCCTCGGTCCAGTTCATTCAACTGCCATTCGTGAAGCTGAGTGTCGCGCGACAGAAGACGGCCGACGGCGCGGCGACATTCGATCACCGTCTGGCAATGATCCTGCACAATGCCCGCCGTCAACAATGGGACGAAATGTGGAAGCACGTTGACGCCGCCGAAGCACAGGCCATCGACAAGCCCGGAGTCCGCTGGATTCGCACAATCCTGTTGGCGACGATTCGCCGAAACGAAGAGGCGAACGCGCGGCTGCTCAAGGAGACAACCGCACTGGTCGCGGCGTCACAGCAGGACGATTTGTTTCTGGCGGAATTCATCCTCAATGGAGCATCCGATCTGAATTCGTCGCCCGAGTTCGTGCAGGTCATTGAGGCGCTGAAGCCGGTCTACGAGCGGCAGCCGGCCGATGTCGAGGCAATGCCAAAGTGGACGGAACGACTTGCTGATGTCCACGGTCGGGCGAACCACCACGAACAGGCGCTCGCCTTGCGGCGGTCGCTGGCGGAATTGGCTCCGTGGAATGTTCAGTCGCAGTTGCAGTATGTCCGGCTGTTGTCGCAGACGGGCCAGCACGATGCGGCCCATGCGTGGCTGCGCAAGGAACTCGACCGGCCCGTGAAGCGCCTTGAACATGATGATTACTTGCTGCGCACCCAGGTCATCGACCTGTACCGCGCCCAGGCGCGTTGGGCGGATTTGCTCGCCTTCACCACCGAATGGATTGGCCGCAAACCCGAATCGACGTGGACGAATTCCGCATACGCCCAGCATCTGACGGCGCTGGTCATGAACGATCAACTCGACCAAGCCAACGCGCTGGCGCAGCAGTGGTTGAACGACGGGCGCATCGCAGGGAAGCTCGCACCGGACCAACGCGCCCGGTTCGACAGCGCGCTGCAGTTCGCGCAGGGCAACGCCTACAACCTGTCGAATCACCGCATCGACGAGCGCTGGCACGAACCACTCGGCGAATTGGTCCGGTTCTTCCTTCGGCATCCGCATCACGCGGACATCGCCGCGCGGATCATGACGCATCACCAATTCCAGCAGCAGGAAGTCGCCGACCAACTGCGCGGTGAATTCCTCACGCTGCTGCGGTCCGATCTGGCGAAGTTGTCCCCCAGTCAAATCAGCACGCTGGTCGGTTGGACACAGTCGGGCCGGATCGAACTGCCGAAGCCCCTCGATGGCCGCCGGCAACTGGATGCGTCCGAGATTCCGGCGGAAGTTTGGAAACAGATCGCGTCGGCGCTGAAGCTCCGTTGGGAACAGACGGAAGAGACGGCCGACAAACAGACGTTGGGCGACGTGCTGGTCGTGATCCACACGGCGCGCTTCCGTCAAGAATTGTTGCTGCCGTTCCTTCGCGAACGTGTCGCCAAGGCATCGGCGGAATACAAGCTCGACGCCATTTCGAAGCTGTTCGAAGAACTGCTCACCGCAAAGTGGTCCGCCGAGATCGAACAGGAAGCCTTTGCCCGGCTGCGGGAACTGTCCGACGCCGACAAGCCATTGGATCGCCTTCCCGCCCAGTTGCCGGCGCTGTACCGGCTGGTCGACGCGATGTCCGCCAACCGCCGCGCGGCCGCCGAACAAACGCTGAATGACAAGGGAGGTCTCGACAAGCTGACCCGCCGCGAACTGGCCGCGAAGAAGGACGAGATCCGTCGCACCGCACGCTCGGAATTGTCCGCCCGTCTGGCCGATGAAGCGAAGAAAGAAGACGGTCCGCTCGCCGACTGGC
>JANMLE010001611.1:0-2906 GCA_031372385.1 Planctomycetota bacterium
GCGGCCCAGGTTCTGTTCGTGCAGATAGCGGTGCGAGTAGTACGACGGGAACTCGGCGGAGAGGTTGTACTTCACGACCAGCGGCAGGAAGGTCTTCAGGTTCAGGCTGGTTCCCTTCAGAGTCTGCGGCAGCCGCGTGACCTCGGCTTCCAGCGTGGCGATGCGGTCGGCGAGATCGGCCCGCGGAAGCGTGAGCGACTCGTTGATCACCTTCAACCGCTGGTCATCGCGGCTGCGGATTTGCTTCAGCCCCTTGAGCGTGCTGAGTCCCAGCAGGTTGCCGAGCGGTTCGGCGTCGCGCGGCGTGTCGACTCCTTTGTAGCCGATCGGGTTGATGTCGCCGCCACAGCCCTGCACGAACAGCGCGACCGTTCCCTCGCTCAGGTTGTCTTCGATCACCTGTGAGGCGAACCCGGTGATGTCGGCCGTGTTGCCGCCGCTCGGAACACCCTGGATCGGATGGCAGGCGAAGTTGTAGACGACGGCCAGCGAGCGACCGTCGGTTCGATCCAGCCGCAGGATGCCGATCTGCGGATCGACCGGCCCCACCTCCGCGACCTCGTCATCCGGCGGCATCGAGTACGCATGTCGCACGTCGACCTCTTTGCCGCTTTTCAGCTTCAGGCGGCGGTTCTCCATGATCCGGTTTTCGTGACCGGTTCCGACACCGACCCGGACCGGAACCAGGTTTTGGTGCGCGAGCTTCACCGCTTGAATCGTCCGCAAATCGACATCGGCGCAGACAACGCCGTGGCAATGGCTGGCGTTGATCAGGACGTTCGCCGGCTTGATGTTCAGTTCCCGTTCAAGCTGCGCCCGGACCTTGCCGAGATAGTCGTTCCTGATGTGTCCGATCTCACCGATCGCGACGGCATCGACCGTGACGATCACCGCCGTCGTGGTGCCGGACTTGACGACGAGGGCCCGCGCGTGAAGACGGTCATTGACCGGCCCGGCGTCGACATTGGTGATGTCGACCTTCGCCGCACCCGCCATCATCTCGGCGGCCAGGAGGGCAACGCCCGATGAGGAAAGGCCAGACAGCCAGACGACCGCCATCAGCAGCATCGGCCACATGCCGAACCCCGTGCCGAGAAGTGGGCGTTGAGGTCGCTCGTCATTGACCTCGTGATCTGCCGTCAACAGACCAGCGTGTGCGTCTCGCATGAAAGTCGCTCCGCAGGAACTGGTGATCGAACAACTTTCATTTGCCCCGTAGCACGGACGCCTCGCCCGGGCGGAACCCCCGAGACCTTTGGAAGCACGGACGTGGCGTCCGTGCTACGGCAACCCGGCCAATCAACGTTGTCCGACGACTGGTGGAACTTCACCAAACCACTTCCACGCCCGCCCGCAGACCGTGAAACACCACGGAACCGCCCCCCTGGACCGAGTACGTCGCGGTCCCCAGACCGTTGTCGCTGATCCCGTTCTGCTGGTTGCCGGACAGCGCGGCGTTCGTCAGAAACATGGCTTCGTAGCCGGTGCGGAACAGGACGCGGTCGCTCACCCGAAACACGGCATTCAGCCCGATGTTGCTGGCGAACGACACCGCATCCTTCTGATCGGTGAACGTGCGTCCGTAGACGGAATCATCCGCACCCCCCCCCGCATAAACTTCGCGGACGG
The DNA here is from genome assembly GCA_031372385.1 of Planctomycetota bacterium. GTDB lineage: Bacteria > Planctomycetota > Planctomycetia > Planctomycetales > Planctomycetaceae > Schlesneria. The sequence goes on from JANMLE010001611.1 coordinate 1,630, forward strand.
TGCCGGTCATGCGGTTGTAGAACAGCCCCGTGCGCAGCACCCCTTCGAGCGTGAAGAAACCGCGTTCGAACAGCGAGGCATCGACGGTCCCCTGGAGGCCGTTGAGTTGATTGGTGGTCGTTCCGTTCCACAGCAGTGCGAGCGTCGTGGCGTTGCCGGGATTGTTATTCGTCCAACCGTCCGCGGCACCGCTGACCAGTGACAATCCATGCGCCGTCAACGCATCGTTGGTGAGGACGTTGAACGTGTTGCCGCCGCCAGGAATGTCGTTCGTCCCGAACACGCCGCTCACGCCAGCCGTCGTTCCGTCGGTCAGGCGGATGTTGCGATAGCCGACCCCGTACGAGAACCATTGCTCGGCCGAACGGCGCGTCTTGATATTGGCTTGGATGTCATACAGCGTGCTGGTCGAGTGCAGCGTGTAGGTCGAGCCGCCGTTCAGAAAGGCGTAGTTCTGGATGGCGGGATTCGCCAACGGATCGATCGCGGCCTCATAGACGGGTCGAAAGAAAGTTCCCCTGTTGATGAAGTTAGCGCTGCCCGATGGATCAACCAGCAGACTGGCCTCTCCATCGTTGAAGCTGACCGCCCTGGACAGCGTGCCGCCGCTGGTGGTCGACCAGTTGGAGAACCAGGTCCAAACGCCCTCCACTTCATAGTTGGGGTCGATCAGCCACGCGGCCCCGATCCGGTATCCGCCGACATAGTTGTTGGAAAGCCCGCTCAGCGAGAACGATTCCGGCCCGCCGATGATTGCCCCGCCGCTCCCCGAGTTGGTGCGGGACCACAGCAGCGCATCGGCCTGGATTCGAAATCCGGCATCCGGTTCGGAACCGGCAAACGGTTCGCTCAGTTGATAGCCGCCGTCTCCCGCGACCTCGCTCTGGGCGACGGCCACTGTGGTCCATGACGTCAGCAGCCCGACCGCGATTGCGCACCATCCGAATGGCGATTTCATAGCGTCTTTCCGAAGTTGGTCCACAGGGCGCGCCGCCGAATCATCCTCATCCCGCGCGCAGTTCGTACAACCCAATCAACGGTTCTTATCGGCAGATCAGGAAACTTCCCTACGACCCGCACGGCTTGCAGCCGCCAAGAATCGCGGCGAACGGTCTGCCTGTGCCGGTTGGCCAAGCCGCGCCGACTGATCCGATTGTGACGGTTGGTGAAGTGGGTCGGAGTTTGTCGGCAGCCGATCGCGTCGGCGCGGCCAGTCCACCAGCAGTTCCTGCTGATGTCGAGCCGCGCCCGTGAGGAAGCGGGCTTTCGGCCAAATC
>JANMLE010001627.1:0-2947 GCA_031372385.1 Planctomycetota bacterium
ATGTGCTCGGATCGGATGGCGGCGAAATCAGGAAGGCCGGACGCAGCCATGAGCGGATTGTTGATCAGTTGAACATCGTCTGACATGGACGGAATTCCGTGGGCCGCGGAGCGCCGATGGACTCAGGCTGTCAGCAGGAAATGATCGACCCGTAGGACGGATTTCCAATCCGTCCGAGGTTGACGGACGGATTGGAAATCCGTCCTACGGCCTTGGTTGTTGTTTTCCTGGGGGCGGCCTCAGCGATCGGATGACTTTGTGAGGGGGACGTGGACTCGCGGGAAGTGTAGACGGAAGGTTTCCCGGATGCATCCCGCGCAACCCGGAAAACCGTCGCGGCAGGCTCCCGCAGCCGGAAGATCTTTGGCAACGGGTGGCGAAGTGTCATCGCAACGGGGTATCTTGATCCGGGCTTCCCCGGAGTGTCTGCGGGGGCCACTTAATTCCCCTTCGCTTATGGAGCTTGCGATGGTCCCGTCGCGTCTGATTTGTCGATCTGCCTCGTCGCCTTTGGCGGCTGCCGTGTCAGCCATGTTGTTCTTCGCCGTGGCCTCGTGTTCGTCGTCGGTGGCGCCGACCTCCGTTCGCGCCCAAGATTCCAAGACCGACGCGAAAGCCGGGGACGCCGATCCCGACTATGACGTCCCGGATGGAACTCCCGAAGAGATCCAGGAGTTCGTGGACAAACTCAAGGCCAAGCGTCCCAAGTTCGCCAATCGGCAGGAACAGGTGAACCACGCGATCAAGACACAGCGCGCTTTCATCGCGGCGGGCGACAAGATCCTGAACCAGAAGACGGACGAGAAAGTCGCGGTCGCGGCCGCCCAAATGAAAATGAGCGCGTTGACGATGCTGGCCGCCAACCAGATCGGCGATTCCGCCAAAGAGGCGATGGCCGCGGCGATCAAGCTGAAGGCCGACGAACGGGAACCGGTCGCCAAGGTCGTCGAACAATTCTGGACGCCCATCCGCATCTTCAATGTCGCCACGATGGATCCGAAGGACCGGAAGGCACTGGCCGGCGAACTGATCGCCGCCGTCTCCACCTCGAAGTTCTCGCGTGAATCCGTCGGATCCGCTTCGCAACTCGGAGACATTCTCGCCGACACCGGCAACACCGAGGAAGCGGGGGAACTCTTCGAACAACTGGCCAAGGTGGCCAGCGAATCCGACGATCCGAAGTTCCAGCCCAATGCCGAACGCTTCTCGGCGATTGCCCGCCGACTGCGGTTGCCCGGCCACTTCCTGTCACTGGAAGGGAAGCTGCTGGCCGGCGGTGATTTCGATTGGTCCGCCTACCGCGGCAAGGTCGTGCTGGTCGACTTCTGGGCCACGTGGTGCGGTCCCTGCATCGGGGAACTGCCGAACGTCAAAGAGAACTACAAGAAGTACCACGACAAGGGATTCGACGTCGTTGCCATCAGCCTCGACCGGTCGCGCGAACCGCTCGACAAGTTCATCGAAAAGGAAGAAATCCCCTGGACCCAGTTGTACGACGAAGACGTCCAGAAGGGGAAAGGCTGGAATCATCCGATGGCACAGCACTACGGCATCAACGCGATCCCCGCGGCGATCCTCGTCGACAAGGACGGCAAAGTCGTCTCGATGCGGGCTCGCGGTGAAGAACTGTCGAAGCAATTGGAAAAGCTGCTCGGCAAGGCGGAGTGATTCAAGTGTGGGACGGGTTTCTTGCCCGTCCGCGTCAGGGCTGGGCAATTCAAGAACCGGATAGCCTCCATAAAATGGAAGGCAACATATGGTGGCCAAAGTCCTAATGGTAAGTCCTGACAAAGGGGACCGGTGGTATCCATGAACAAAGCCCAGCGAGTCGTTGTTGTTGGTGCCGTGGGAGTATTCGTGGTTCTCAGCCTGTTCCCACCGTGGATAATTCCGTTTGGACGGGGAAACGAGTCCATTCGCTCATGGGCGCTGCTGTTCAATCCGACAAGTCAATCTGGTGACGCAAGGATTGATTGGACCATTTTGGGGTTTGAATGGTCCGTCGTAGTCATTGCTTCAAGTGTGCTTGTGTGGCTCTTCCACCAGAGCCATGTGTCCGATCGGACCGATGGTGGCTAATAATATGAGTCTCGCGACTTCCAAAATCTCTAGCCACCGAGCTATCACCTTGGATGTTCGATTGCACAACCCATTACTGCGCCTGCATGACGCGGCTACGACAGACAGGTAAGAAACCTGTCCTACGAAAGCGGGCGACGGGAGAACCTGAAATGATTCGCTGGATGATCGCCATCGTTTGTCTGACCGCAGTCCCGTTCGCCTGGTCGGCAGACGAGATTCCCGCCAGTGCGGTTAGCCCCGAGAACGGGGTCAAGCCCGGCCATTCGTACCACGGCGAAGCCTTCGATGAAGGTCCGCGGCGGGCCGCGTACCTGATGGGAACGACCGGCAACGTGTCGCTTCCGATCACCGCGAAAGATCCGCAGGCTCAGGCGTTCTTCAACCAGGGGATCGGCCAGTTGCACGGCTTCTGGTACTTCGAAGCCGAGCGGTCGTTTCGCCAAGTCGTCTTGCTCGACCCCGAGTGCGCGATGGCCTATTGGGGAATGGCCCTGGCCAACGTCAACAATGACAAGCGGGCCAAAGCCTTCATCGCCGAGGCGGTGAAGCGCAAGGGGCCTGCGAGTGAACGCGAGAAGATCTACATTGATGCCTTGGATGCCTGGTACAAGGCGGACATCGGTGACGACAAGAAACGCAAGGCCCGCATCCAGAACTACGTCACCGCCCTGGAAAACATCGTTCACAAGTTTCCCGAGGAGACCGAAGCGCGGGCGCTGCTCGGCCTGACGCTGTGGCAGGGGCGGTCGGAATTGTCGATCCCCAGCTACTTCGCCATTGACGCCTTGATGAACAGCACGCTCGCCGCCAATCCTCTGCACCCGGTGCATCATTACCGGATTCACCTGTGGGACAACGACAAGGC
>JANMLE010001671.1:0-3683 GCA_031372385.1 Planctomycetota bacterium
CCAGCAGTCGCGCGACGAACGGAGCACCACGATGGCCGCCTTTCGCAACGGCGATGTCCATGTGCTCGTCGCGACGACCGTGATCGAAGTCGGTGTCGATGTGCCGAATGCCACGCTGATGATCGTGCATCAGGCCGAGCGCTTCGGACTGTCACAACTGCATCAACTACGGGGACGGATCGGTCGCGGACGGTTCCAGGGCTATTGCTTCCTGTTCAGCGAAGCGGAGACGCCGGAAGCGGTCGCGCGGTTGTCGGCGATGGAATCGACGTCCGATGGCTTCCGCATCGCCGAGGTCGACTTCGAATTGCGCGGGCCGGGCGACGTGCTGGGAACCCGACAAAGCGGATCGCTGCCGTTGCGCGTGGCCGACTTGGTGCGCGACAAGGCGCTGCTGGAGGAAGCGCGCGTCGCCGCCTTCAACCTCGTGGAAAGTGGTGAGTTCGACGAGCCCGAATTCGCACCGCTGAAGATCCGCGTGCTGGAACGGTTCTCCAAGTTGATGGACCTGCAACAAACGGGGTGAGGCACGCCGATGGAAGTCAGTCGTTCCAAGTTCGCGACACGACGTAGCTGGATTCGCAAGAATTCAGCCGTGAACCGCAAAGCCCTGAACTCTTGCGAGTTCAGCTACGGACAAACGGGGTGAGGCATGCCGATGGAAGTGAACTCAAACGACGAGATGGAATCGGAGCGGCTTCTCGGTTCAATCGATCCCGCCGTGGCATCGGTCATTCGGGGACGCCGCACCATCGCCGCGTATCGTCCCGAGTTGCCGCCGCGCGACGTTGTTCTCGCAGCGATCGAACTGGCCCGCTGGGCGCCGAATCACAAGAAGTCCGAACCGTGGCATGTGATCTGGCTCGGCCCCGAATCGGTGCGCGCCGTGATTGATCTCAACTCACGAATCATCACAGCGGCCAAGGGAGCGGCGGAGGCCGAGTCGAAGTCCAAGAAGTGGGCGCAGGTTCCGGGTTGGTTGGTGATCACCTGTGATCTGGCCGCTGATGCGTTCCGCCGCGAAGAGGATTACGCCGCCTGCTGCTGCGCGATCCAAAACCTGCAGTTGGCATTGTGGTCGGCCGGGATCGGGACGAAGTGGTCGACGGGCGACGTGATCCGGCATCCCGAATTCCACGAGCTGCTCGGGTTCGATCCCAACGCACAGCACGTCGTCGGCATGGTCTGGTACGGCTACCCGGCGGTTGTTCCGCAGCAGACGCGCCATCCGGTGGAATCATTCCTTCGCGAGTTGCCGTGAAACGTGAAGTCGGAGCCCCGCACGGATTCCGTCGTTCGTGCCAGACGTTTCCGACACGAGTCCGAAAAGGGCGTGGAACACGTTTCCTACGCGCCTGATTCCAAACGATTCGAGCACGTAGAAAGGGGTGCTGAACAGAATGGCACTGTCGAGCCGGGATGAGGGCGGACGTTGCGTCGGGGCCGGGCGGCGGGATGTTGAAATCCCGGCCGGTCGGAGTTGGTCCTGGTGTGATTGGCCGCCCCGGGCGATGAGTGATTCGGCCCCTTCACAACGGCCGCCGCTTCCGGCTGACAGACGTCGCGGGGAATGTGATCGACAAGATCCTGGGTTGAGAGGAGGTCGTGGGCTGTGGGTCGTGGAGTGGATATCAGTCCACTTCTTCCTCCGGTCTCCAGCCTCCCGTTTCTCCCCTTCATTTCAGCTTGGCGGGATCGACGTCCCAGAACTTGATTGCGCCATCCATGCTGGCGGGGACGACCAGTTTTTGCTTGGGCATGAAGCGCACCGACATGACGTTGTCGACGTGCCCCTTCAGCGGCTTCACCCTCTTCCCCGTGGTGGCATCGACCAGCCAGACCGATCCTGAATACTGCTCATCGGATGACGGGATCACCTCCACTTCTGATTCGGGCAGGAACATCACGTCTTCGATCCGGGGACTGTTCACCTTGTACGTGACCGTCGACTCGCCGGTCGCGACGTCCCAGATGCACAGCGGTCCGTTGATCGACACCGTGGCCATCAGCGTGTCGATCGAACTGAAGGCGATCGCCAGAAAATGGTCGGGCGACAACAGCCGACATTGCGGTTGAGACGGACACGGCGCGCCGCAGGACACCGGATGGAAATTGCGATCTCCATCCGTCACGTCCGCGTCCGACTCAGCGTAGAATGCCCGCCGGATTCAACTCATCAGGGAGCCCATCATGAATGACGTAGTGGTTGTGGCGGCGTGTCGGACACCGATTGGAAAGTTTCAGGGAGCGCTGGCGGCGATCGCCGCGCCCGAACTGGGGGCGATCGCGATCCGCGCGGCGCTGACCCAAGCGGGTGTCGGTCCGGAAGTCGTGGACGAAGTCATCATGGGAAACGTCCTGGGTGCCGGGATCGGCCAGGCCCCCGCGCGGCAGGCGGCGCTGCGGGCCGGACTACCGGCGTCGGTCTCCGCGCTGACAATCAACAAGGTCTGCGGTTCGGGGTTGAAGGCGATCATGCTGGCGGCCCAGGCGATCCGCGCGGGGGATGCCGATGTGATTGTGGCCGGCGGCTTGGAATCGATGAGCCGCGCCCCGTTTCTCGTCGACCGCACCGGGCCGCCGCTGGGGGACCGAGCGCTGGTCGACAGCCTGCTGCACGAGGGACTGACATGCGCCCTGTGCGATCGTTCGATGGGATTGATCGCCGAAGCGCTGGCGGCGTCGGCCGACGTGTCGCGCGCCGATCAGGATCAGTTCGCGCTGGAAAGTCACCGCAGGGCGATTGCCGCGATGGAGGCCGGTTTCTTCCACGACGAGATCGCGCCCGTCACCATCGCGCAGCGGTCCGGTGATCGCGTGGTTGACCGCGATGAAGGTCCGCGGGCCGATGCGGCGATCGAGCGACTTGCCAAACTGTCACCCGCGTTCAGCGGCAGCGGTACCGTCACGGCGGGGAATGCCTCGATGATCAGTGATGGGGCCGCGGCGGTGGTCGTCACGTCGCGCCGGTTTCAACAGGCGCACGGCCTGAAGGCTCTGGCGCGGATTGCTTCGTCGGCCACCGCCGGACTCGAACCATCAGACCTGTTCGTCGCACCGGTTCCCGCCATTCGCATGGCTTTGGAACGGGCGAAGCTCGCGACGACCGATGTCGACCTGTATGAGATCAACGAGGCGTTCGCCGTCCAACTGCTGGCGTGCGTCCGGCAACTGGGACTGTCCCTCGATCGGGTCAACGTCCACGGCGGCGCGATCGCGCTCGGACATCCGCTCGGTTGCAGCGGTGCCCGTGTGGCCGTCACGCTGCTGCACGCCATGCGTCAGCGCCAAGCCCGCACCGGCGTCGCCGCCCTCTGCCTGGGTGGAGGGAACGCGGTCGCCGCAGTCTTCGAGTCGATCTGAAAACGACCGATTGGCCCGATGAACTCGGATCGTCTTGCTTGACCCGCAAAGTAGCAGGCACATTCCATGTGCCGTCCGCAAGTTGCCGGCAACGGCACATGGAATGTGCCTGCTACTTTCAAAAGTCAGCGCCAGCCCCGGTTGCGGAACAGCAGCGTCGCCGTCGTCAGCCATGCCACCACGATCAACAGCATCGGAGCCAGGTCGAACGATCGAGACAGCGGCAGGGACCGTTGCAGGGAGAGGTACACCATCCCGAAGCTGTAGTGCTCGAACGACAGCATTTTCACCGCGGCGAACGCGGAGAACTGCGTCGCCAG
>JANMLE010000214.1:0-1452 GCA_031372385.1 Planctomycetota bacterium
CGAAGCGCGCCGCGAGGCCGAAGTACCCGCCGACGCGGTGCCGCACGTCCTTCATGTCGGCGACCAACTTCACCGCCGCATCCGGCTGCGACCCGGCGACGGCGTAGTTCTGCCGCCCTCCGGGCTGAAGAACTGTAGTCAGCCTTCAGCAACGAAACTGCCAGGTTAGCGCTGTAGGTCTAAGAGATGCACCGTCCCGTTGGTCATTCCGCCGGTCAAAGCGTTGACCCCACCGGGCCGGCATGAATTCACCGCGGCGGCAGTTGGTAGCCCTCGCGGTTCAGTTTGATCCGGAACAGGCTTGATCCTGCCGTGATGTAGAGCGTCTTGGCGTTGGTGCCGCGGCCGAAGCCGACGTTGGTGGGAACCTCGGTCTGGATGTAGGCCAGTTCCTTTCCGTCGGGCGAGTACACGCAGATCCCCGGACGGTTCTCCGCACGAACGGCCACGTACAGGTTCCCCTGCTTGTCGACGACCAGTCCGTCGGGGCCGTCGAACGGGGCGTAGTCGACCAGCGTCTTGCGGAACTTCGCCGAGCCGTCGGCCGCCAGGTCGTAGGCCATCAGTGCCATGTGCCCCTTCCGCAGCGGGGCGTCGACCTTGTCCGCCTGCGTAGCTGCTCCCGAGTTCAGCCGCTCGAAGCCCGTCGCACCGTTGTCATTGCTGACCACGTACAGCGTTTTCTGGTCGGGTGAGACCGCCACGCCGTTCGGCTTGCCGGCATCGGTGATGATTCGGTGGATCGATCCGTCGACATCAATGCGGTACACGGCCATGACCGGCTGGTCGAGCGCCTCGTATCCCAGATAGCGCGGATCGCTGAAGTAGATCCGTCCCTTCTCGTCGAGCGTGATGTCGTTCGGAGCGTTGAACGGCCGGCCTTCAAACAGGCCGGCAATGATGAAGCTCTTGCCGGTCTTCATGTCAGTGCGAGTCACACGCCGTCCGCCGTAATCGGCCCCCTCGGCGACCAGCATGTTGCCGGCCGCGTCGAACTTGATCCCGTTCGACATGCCGCTGGGTGATCGAAAGATCGTCGTCTTGCTCGTGGCGGGATCGAATTTCCAAATGTGCCCGGCTTCGATCGCCCCCTGTTCGTCGCGGGCCTTGTGCGAAAACGTGATCTCACTGAAGTACACCATCCCATCCGGCGCGACACTGACCCCCTCGGTGAGCACATGCGACTCGAACAGCTTTTCGAGCTTCGCGTCCGGCGGAACAATCGGCTCGTCCGCCTGCAGCCAACCCGACAAACAAAGCAGTCCCAGGACAGACAGGCAGCCACGGAATGAAGGCGAATGGCGACACGAGCGGTTCGGCATGACGGGTTCCTTCGAGTCTTGGGGGTTCATCTTCGATGGTTGCCCTGCTTCTCACTCGCGGCCCAGATACCGCGGGAAAACAGGGAGGGCGGAGTATACACGCCGGACTGGCGGAGTTCCTGCAACGCCG
>JANMLE010001748.1:0-2980 GCA_031372385.1 Planctomycetota bacterium
GACGGGACTACGGTAGCCCGACAGCAAACGATCACACGAGCAATTGGAACAGAATCATGAACCCAAGAGTTGGAAGCCGAATGCCGCAAGCAGTCGCGATCCTGCTGATGATGTGTTGCGTCACGTCCGCGATCGCCCTCGGTGACGATCCGCCGAACCCACCCGAACCTGCCAAGCTGATCAAGCATCAGATCACCGGACTGTTCTCGACCGACCGCGAACAGGATCTGCGCGACGTCTTCGTGAAGCTGCCCGAGTTCAAACTGGTGAGCATCGACTTCGCGAACGCCGAAGCGGGCTTCGAGTACGATCCCGCCAAAGCGTTTCCGGGGGCGAAGCCCGAGCAGATCGTCGAACGCTTCGACAACCTGCTGCGCGGGGCGTCGAATCACACGTTCGGCGTGAAGCCGCTGCGAACCGTCGAGAAGGACAAGCTGAAGATGGTGGAGATCCCGGTGGTCGGCTTGGACTGCAAGGCCTGCGCGCTGGCGGTCTATGAGATGGTCTACAAGTTGAAGGGCGTCGAACACGCGACCGCCAGCTTCAAGGAGGGGCGCGTCACCGCGCTGATCCAGCCCGAACTGACCGACCGGGTCGAGATCGAAATGGTGCTCAAGCAGCGCGGCGTGCAGATCAAGTCCCCGTGACGCCAACGCCATTCGTCACCGACGCGGTCCGTGCCGGAGCCCGACGGGTTGGGAACGTCGGAAAAGTGTCCTCTTGAAAGACCTGCCATGAATCTCCAGCAGGAATACCTCAAGGCTGTCACGCGACGGCACTTCTTCGGCCAGACGGGTGTCGGTTTGGGAGCGGTCGCGCTGGCGGCTCTGCTGCAGCGCGATGGCGTGGCGGCTCCGCCGTTGGTCAAGGGGGTCAACCCGCTCGCGCCGAAGATGCCGCCGCTGCCCGCCAAGGCCAAGCATGTGATCTACCTGCACATGGCGGGGAGTCCCACTCAGTTGGATCTGTTCGACTACAAGCCGACGCTGCAAAAGTACAACGGCAAGCCCTGCCCGCAGGAGTACCTGGAAGGGAAGCGGTTCGCGTTCATCAAAGGGGTGCCGAACATGCTCGGCACACCGTTCGCCTTTGCGAAGCACGGACAGTCCGGAGCCGAACTGAGCGAGGTCTGGAAGTTCCTGCCCGAGGTCGTCGATGACATCGCCATCGTGAAGTCGATGCAGACCGAGCAGTTCAACCATGCGCCGGCGCAACTGTTTCTGCACACGGGGACGAACCTGTTCGGCGGTGCGTCGCTCGGTTCGTGGACGACGTACGGTCTCGGTTCGGACAACGAAGACCTGCCGGGCTTTGTCGTGCTGACCAGCGGCGGCAAGACGCCCGATGCCGGCAAAAGTGTCTGGGGGAGCGGCTTCCTGCCGTCGATCTATCAGGGGGTCCAATGCCGCTCGCCCGACGATCCGGTGCTGTTCCTGTCGAACCCGAACGGCCTCGATCGCACCGGCCGGCGCGAGACGCTCGACGCGCTGAAGGCGCTGAACGAGTTTCAAGCCGAGAAGCTCGGCGATCCCGAAACGATCACGCGCATCGCCCAGTACGAGTTGGCGTATCGCATGCAGCGCTCCGTCCCCGAAATCATGGACATCTCGAAGGAGCCGCAACACATTCTCGACCTGTACGGCGCGAAGCCCGGCTTCGTTCCCGAGTCCGATGCGGCGGCCGATCCGCGCGTCGCCTACAAGGGAACCGATGCGGCGCTGGCGAACAACTGCCTGCTCGCGCGGCGACTCGTGGAAGCCGGTGTGCGGTTCGTGCAACTCTACGACTGGGGCTGGGATCATCACGGCGTCAGTCCCGGCGAACACATTCCGACGATCCTGCCGATCAAGGTGCAGCAGATCGATCGGGCGTTGACCGCCCTGATCAAGGATCTGAAGCAACGCGGCCTGTTCGACGAAACGCTGATCATCTGGGGCGGCGAGTTCGGTCGCACGCCGATGCAGCAGACCAACGCACCGAACCAGCCGTTCATCGGCCGCGACCATCATCCGTACGCCTTCACGATGATGCTGGCCGGCGGCGGGATCAAGGGGGGCCAGACATACGGCCAGACCGACGACATCGGCTACTACATCACGGAAAACCCGATGGACATCCGCGATCTGCAAGCCACGATCCTGCACCTGCTGGGTCTCGATCCGTTCAAGCTGACGTACTCGTTCCAGGGCCTCGACCAGCGCCTGATCGGCGCGGAAGGGAAGGCCCGGCTGCACCCGGCGCTGCTGGCGTGAGTTCCCACCACAGATGCCCGTCCGATTTCATTCCCCCTCCCCTTCAAGGCGTTCGCATGGCGCGAGTCCTGTCCGCACACCGGTGTCCCGGTTGCGAGATCCGCCGGCCGTTGTGCTTCTGTGCGATGATTCCCCGCATCGAGTTGCAGACGCGCGTGATCATCCTGATGCACACTGGCGAAGAAGTGCTGCCGAGCAACACGGCCAGACTCGCAGCCAAGGCGCTGCCGAACAGCGAGATCCGGGTCAACGGACGAATCGGCGACCGGCTCTCCACGGCCGGACTGGTCGAAGAGGGGCGTCAATCGTTGTTGTTGTTTCCCAGCTCGCACGCGGCGGAGTTGACCCCCGACTACGTCGCCGGGCTGAAGGGTCCGTTCAACCTGATCGTCCCCGATGGAAAGTGGCGGCAGTGCCAGAAGTTTTCGCGGCGCGAACCGGCCCTGGTCGGCATTCAGCACGTGAAGGTTCCGACCGGCAAGCCGTCTGAATACAAGCTGCGGACCCAGCCGAACGACAAGAGTCTCTGCACGCTGGAGGCGATCGCGCGGGCTCTCGGCGCCCTCGAAAGTCGTGACGCGCAGGCCCAACTCGAAGCGGTGCTGCGCGTGATGGTCGAACGGACCCTGTGGGCGCGCGGCATGCTGACGGAGATCCAATGCACCGTGGCCGGCATCCCGCCCGAAGCGTTTTCGATGCGCAGCCCCGATCGGTTCTGACGTGTTTCG
>JANMLE010000525.1:0-1723 GCA_031372385.1 Planctomycetota bacterium
GACGGGCCGGCCGGGACACGGGATGAAGTTCGCCTCCCTGCAGGAGGTTCACACCGCGTTTTCGCAGGACAAGGTGGCGCTGCATACCACGATCCACGTGCGGTTGCCAAAGGGCAAGCGGGTCAAGGGCGACGGAGCCGAAGGGTTCACCTCGGGCGGACTGTTGGAAACCAGTGTCGGCCGCGTGATCTTCAATGACTTCCTGCCCGCGAAGATGGCGTTCTACAACCAGTCCATGAAAAGCAAGGATTTGGCGAACGTCATTTCCGATTGCTACCTGGAATTGGGCCGGCGGTACACGATCCGCCTGCTGGACAAGATGAAGGAATGCGGGTTCCGCGAATCGACACGCAGCGGCCTGTCGTTCGCCACCAGCGACCTGAAGACACCCGACAACAAGGAAAAGGTTCTGTTGGACGCGGAAGCGGCCGTGTTGAAGTGGCAGAAGATGTATGAGAAGGGGATCATCACCGCGCAGGAGCGGTACACCAAGGTCTTGGACACTTGGACGCACGCCAGCGAAGAAATCCGCGGCGCCATGATGGAGGCGTTCAAGAACGACGTCCGCGACGACGGGGCCTATGTGAACCCGATCTTCCTGATGGCGGATTCCGGTGCCCGCGGTGGACAGGAGCAGATCCGGCAGCTCGCCGGGATGCGCGGTTTGATGGCCAAGCCCAGCGGCGAAATCATTGAAACGCCGATCAAGGCGAACTTCCGTGAGGGCCTGACGGTCCTCGAATACTTCAGCTCGACCCACGGTGCCCGCAAGGGGCTGGCCGACACCGCGCTGAAGACCGCCGACAGCGGTTACCTGACCCGCAAGCTGGCGGACATCTGCCAGAACAACGTGATCACGACGCACGATTGCAACACCACCAAGGGGATCACCCGCGGGGTCGTCTTCCGCGGTGAGAAGGTGGAAGTCAGCCTGGCGGACGCCATCCGCGGGCGCGTCAGCCGCCAAAACATCGTGAACCCGATCACCGACGAGATCATCGTTCGTGAAAACGAAATGATCACGGTCGAGACGGCACGCAAGATCGAAGCGATGGGGCTGGAGAAGATCCAGGTCCGCAGCCCGATGACCTGCGAGGCCGACTTGGGGATTTGCCGGCTGTGCTACGGGATGGATCTGTCGACCGGTGCGCTGGTCGAAGAGGGTCTGGCTGCCGGCATCATCGCGGCCCAGAGCATCGGCGAGCCGGGCACCCAGTTGACGATGCGTACATTCCACATCGGTGGTGCGGCATCACTGGAAGTCGAAGAGAGCGAGATCAAGGCGCGGCGCGCGGGTCGCGTCAAGCTGTCCCGCATCCGCAGCGTGGTGAACTCCGAGGGGGCGTGCGTGGTGCTCGGCCGCAACGGCGAAGTCACCATCCTCGACCCCAAGGAACGCGAATTGGAGCGGTACACCATTCCCAACGGTGCCGTTCTGGCGGTCGCGGAGAACGACCTGATCGAGGCCGGTCAGGTGGTTTGCACCTGGGATCCGCACTCGGTGCCGATCCTGTGCGAAGTCGGCGGTCGCGTCCGCTTTGAAGATCTGGTCGAGGGGCAGTCCATCCGGTCGGAAGTCGACCCGAACGGGAACATGCGCCGCACGGTCATCGAGCACAAGGGGGATTTGCATCCCCAGGTCATCCTCGAAGACTCCACCGGCAAGATCCTCGACTTCTACTACGTCCCCGAACGGGCCAGCATCGAAGTCGTCGAGGGAACG
>JANMLE010001751.1:0-1601 GCA_031372385.1 Planctomycetota bacterium
TCGAACCGATCCTGACCCGCTTCGGCTGCAATCAGGGAGCCTGTCACGGGAAGGGGGCGGGGCAGAACGGATTCCGGCTGTCGCTGCGGGGTTATGCCCCGGAACTCGATCACGCCTGGATCGTCAAGGAGCAGGAGGGACGCCGCGTCAGTCTGGTGGTTCCCGAAGACAGCCTGCTGCTGCGCAAGCCGCTCGGCCAAATTCCCCACGGGGGAGCGATGGTCATCGAGCCGGGCTCGCAGGCGCACCAGATTCTGCTCGACTGGTTGAAGTCGGACGCTCCCGGACCGATCAAGGATGAACCGAAGGTGACGGGCTTGAACGTGGCGGCCAGCGACGCACCGGCGTCCTCCCGTCTGCCAACGAGAAAGGTCGGCGACGAGCAGCAACTGGTCGTGACAGCCACGTACTCTGACGGCATGACGCGCGACGTGACGTGGCTGACTCAGTTCGCCTCGAACGATGCCGGCCTCGTCGACGTTAATGCGCACGGCAAGCTCAAGGTCTTGCGACACGGCGAGACGGCCGTTCGCGCCCACTATCAGGGGCAGGTCGCGGTGATGGTCGTTTCCGTCCCGTATGACCGGCCACTGACCGTGTTTTCTGCGAACAACGACGCGGGGACTCCGGGCAACTTTATCGACGGGCATCTGTTCGCCAAGTTGACGGCCCTGCGCATCCCGCCGTCAGTCGCAGCTTCTGACGAGATGTTCGTGCGGCGCGTCTTCCTCGACACGATCGGCACGCTGCCGACTGAAACCGAAACGACCGGCTTCCTGGCGGACACCCGTCCCGACAAGCGAGCCCGGTTGATTGACGCGTTGCTCGAACGCCCCGAGTTCGTCGACTTGTGGACGATGCTGCTGGCCGATCTGTTCCAGAACCGCAGGGAACGCGATCACGACGTGCGCGGGGTCAAAGGAGTCCGCGCGTTTCACCAGTGGCTGCGGTCGCAAGTCGCCGCCAACCGCCCGTGGAATGAACTGGCCCGCGCGGTCCTGACTTCATCCGGCAACACCGACGAGCATCCCGAGGTCGGGTACTACGTCGTGACAATCGGTGAGTTCCGGCAGACCCAACAGTCGGACGTTGTCGCGAGTGTGGCCCAGGCGTTTCTGGGGACGCGGATCGGCTGTGCGAAGTGTCACAACCATCCGCTCGAAAAGTACACGCAAGACGACTACTACCACTTCGCGGCGTTCTTCTCGCGCGTCGCGTTTGACCGGAAGAACCCGCAAGCGGGTGCCACCGAACTGATGCTGGCGACCGAACACCAGCAGAACCAACAACGCCACCGCGAGAACCTGCAGAAGCAACTCGCCGAAAAGGAAGCGACCGCCGTTCCCGAGAAGGAAGACGATGCGAAGAAACGCGACCAGCAACTGGCCGACCTGCGCAAGCAGATCGAAGGAGTCACCGCCGACATCGAAAAGGTCCGCCAATCACCGGTGACTGTCCAGCAACCGCGGACCAACGCCCAACTGAAGCCGCAGCCCCTCGACCGGGCCGAGATCGTCATCGAACCCGGCAGCGATCCGCGCGTCGCCCTGGTGGACTGGATGACCAGCGGCCGGAACGAATCGTTCAACGGCAGCATCGTC
>JANMLE010001763.1:0-1549 GCA_031372385.1 Planctomycetota bacterium
CGGACTCTTCACGACAGGAGTCCGGGGGCTGACGCCGCCCGGCTCACCCCGGAACATTTGTCTTACGGGACGGATTGAAAAACCGTCCTACAAGACGAACCGTTTCAACGTCACTTGAGCAACTGCTTGATCCGCGCGACCGCCTCCTCGACGTTCGCCCGGCTGTTGAAGGCGCTCAGGCGGAAGTACCCTTCGCCGCTGGCACCGAAGCCGCTGCCCGGCGTGCCGACGACCTTGGCTTGCGACAGCAGATGATCGAAGTACTGCCAACTGGTCATGCCGCCGGGTGTCTTCAACCAGACATACGGGGCGTTGGTGCCGCCGTAAACGGTCTGGCCCGCATCGCGCAAACCCTGGCAGAGGATCGCCGCGTTTTGCAGGTAGAACTCGATCAGCGATCGGACCTGCTGGCGGCCGGCGGGGCTGTACACCGCTTCGGCGCCGCGCTGCACGACATAGCTGACGCCGTTGAACTTCGTGGTGTGACGCCGGTTCCACAGCGCGTGCAATTCGACGGACTCGCCCGCCGGTGTCTTCGCCTTCAGCCCCTTGGGAACCACGGTGAACGCACAGCGGGTTCCCGTGAAGCCGGCCGTCTTGCTGAAGCTGCGGAACTCGATGGCGACATCGCGCGCCCCGTCGATCTCGTAGATCGAATGCGGGATGGATGAGTCGGTGATGTACGCCTCGTACGCGGCATCGAAGAAGATAATCGTGTCGTTCGCGCGGGCGTAGTCGACGAACTTCTTCAGCGTCTCGCGCGTGGCCACCGTGCCGGTCGGATTGTTGGGATAGCACAGATACAGCAGGTCCACCCGGCCCTTGGGCAGGTCCGGTGTGAAGCTGTTCTCGGCGGTGACAGGCAGGTACACCAGCCCCGCATAGCGGCCCGATTCATCAGCGGCCCCGGTTCGCCCGGCCATCACGTTGGTGTCGACGTAGACCGGATAGACGGGATCGGTGACCGCAACAACGTTCGCCCCGCCGAAGATGTCGAGGATGTTTCCCGTGTCGCACTTCGAGCCGTCCGACACAAAGATTTCATCGGCCGCAACGTTCGCACCGCGACTTTGAAAATCGTTGGTGGCGATGGCGTTTCTCAGGAAATCAAAGCCCTGCTCGGGACCGTATCCGCGAAACGTTTCGCGATGTCCCATCTCATCGACCGCCTTGTGCATCGCGTCGATACAGGCGGCGGGGAGCGGTTCGGTGACGTCGCCAATCCCCATGCGGATGATCTTCGCGGTCGGATTCTCCGCGGCGAACTTCGAGACGCGCCGGCCGATCTCGGGGAACAGGTATCCGGCTTTCAGCTTCAGGTAGTTGTCGTTGACGAGGGCCATCAGAGTCTCCGCAGTCAGAAAGTGGGCACGGTCGCCAGCCGTTGTAGAGGTCGGTCCCGACGATTGCAACCATCGGGCGATTCCAGCCAACATCCGATTGCTACCGGGTTCGCAGACGATGTCAGGAGCCATTCGCTCCGTGTCGCTTGACTCCCCGAGTCGGGCGGTTTGTGATTCCGTAGGACGGATTTTCAATCCGTCCCGTC
>JANMLE010001773.1:0-4796 GCA_031372385.1 Planctomycetota bacterium
CGTCCCACCGATCTCCGCGCCGCACTGAAGATCAAAAGGCCGGCGTTTCCAAACGCGAGCTTGGGAAAGATGAAACATGACTCATAGTCCATAGACAACCAGTGCGCACCTCCAGGATCATGAGGCCGTGGAACATTTCCAGCGAGGGGCAGGATGTAGTCAAAGGACCAGAGCAATGAGCGAC
Source organism: Planctomycetota bacterium (assembly GCA_031372385.1). Taxonomy (GTDB): domain Bacteria; phylum Planctomycetota; class Planctomycetia; order Planctomycetales; family Planctomycetaceae; genus Schlesneria. The sequence goes on from JANMLE010001773.1 coordinate 185, forward strand.
AATTTCCTTGTGACGGTTGATGATCGGCTTTCAGCAGCGGATCAAATCGCGTTGGTCGCGAAGTACCGGATTCCGGATGAATTGATTCCGTTCATCGACGACGGCTTTCTTGTCCCGCTGTCGGAGAACTGGGACGACAAGTGCCTCAAGTTTCATCTCCCCTCCAAAGTCGTGGTCAACACGCGGGGGCGATTCACGAGCTACACCGTGTTTTGGATTCATCCCGATTTCAACGCGGAATGTTGCGACTTTTACGACGAGCACCCAGGAGACCAGCCGAACTTTTACGTTGTCGAAGAGATCACGGATGTTGGCGACCAGCACATCGAGAATCTCGACACGCTCGATGATCTCACCGACTGGCTCGAAGCGATGAAGTGGGCCGACTTGCGATAGTCGCGCCCCGGTGTATCCTGTCGGGGAAGTTGCCAAGGATCGGCGCAGAAACGACTGTCGCATTGTCGCCTTTCGCTCCGCGAAAGGACGACCTTTCGCGGAGCGAAAGGCGACAGTAATTGATGCGCCGGTCCCAACCACCCCTTCCTCCCCGATGCCGAGTTGTTCATGGATGACCCCGTCACATGCCTCGACTTGTTCTGCGGCTGCGGCGGGTTTTCACTCGGCCTGCACCGGGCGGGTTTGCGGACCCTCGCGGCCATCGACTTCGACCCCAAGGCCATTGAGGTCTATCGCGCCAACTTGGGCGAGCACGTCCCGCACATTCTCTGCGAAGACCTGACGAAGTTCGCGCCCGCCGACTTGGCGAAGCTCATTGGTGCGAACCGTGTGGACGTCATCGCGGGCGGCCCGCCCTGTCAGGGCTTCAGCCAAGTCCGCCAGCGCGACGGTGCAAACAACGGCGAGCGGCTGATTCACGACCCGCGCTTCATCGAATAACGCGGCTTGACAGCGTCCGACAACACGCCCGTATACAACGTGAGACAACTTGGCCCGGCTCCTCGTTCCCAAGGTGCAGCTTGGGAACGCACTCCCACCAAGCTCCGGCTTGGTGTCAAACCCGCGGCGAGTATCATCGCCACTCCCACGAAGCAGAGCTTCAAAGACAGGCGTTCCCAAGCGTGAGCTTGGGAACACGGAAATTTCCGATGACCGCTTGGCAATGCGGAGAACCCCGACGATACTCAATCAACTCTCCGAAAGGTGGCCATCATGTTGAACCGGGTCAAGGTTCAGAACTTCAAATGCCTGCGCGACGTCGATGTCGAACTGGGTCCGTTCACCGTCCTGATCGGGCCGAACGACAGCGGCAAATCGAGCTTCCTCGCGGCGCTGCAACTGCTCGGCACGCTTGCTTGTTCTGATGGCGCGAACGGCCAAGGAGTGAAAGTAATCGCAGATCAAATGAGGGCGAATTCTTGGAGGTTGAGCCGGGATTCCACCGTCTTGATCAGTGCGGAAGGAGTTGAGCCGCAGGAGTTCGTTCTCTCGTTTTCGGTTGGAGCGGTTCCTGTTCAACAAATCCAATCGTTTTCAATTGGAAACAATGCGCAGGCCATCACACTTTCCATGGATCCGAATACGCACGGACGGCCGCAATTCGAATTCCGCGGTATTCGATTTCAGCCACAGGGCCAACTGGCTTTGTTGCCTCAGCTCATCAAGCTCATCCCGATTCATCCGTCACGCCCTGACTTGATCCAGATTCAGGATAGCCTGCGGGTCTCGGAGCCGTTTCGATTCTCTCCGCCCGAGATGCGGAAGCCGGCAGAAGCCAAGCTTGAGCCTTCCCTATCCGCCCGTGGCGAAAACTTGGCCGCGGTCGTGAATGCACTTCTCACAGGACCCGATCGCGAAGCAGTAAATGAATTGGAAAGGAGTCTCCACGATGCGATCCCCACGCTGCGTGGATTGTCGACGCCCGCCCTTGACGTGAACAACAGTTCGCACCGGGTCATTAGATTCACGCTGTCAGGAACTGAGAAGCCACCGCTGACGATTCCCGCCTCTCAGGTTTCGGACGGAGCGATGTTTCTAACGGCGTTCCTCGCGCTGATTCATTCGCAGCCTGCGCAAGTCTTGCTGATTGAAGAGCCGGAGAACGGCCTTCATCCGTCGCGTCTGCAATCGGTCATCGAACTGCTGCGAAAGCTGACGACCGGAGAACTCGGTCATCCGCCTCGCCAAATCATCCTCACGACCCATAGTCCCGTGCTCTTGAACTGCGTGACTCCCGATGAAGTCCGCATCTTTCGACGTGATGAGGAAGGGGCCACAAGAGTCGTCCGCATGGACCAGTTGCCCGACATCGACCGGCTCACCCAGGAATTCGCTCCCGGCGAACTGTGGTATCTGTTCGGCGAAGAGGAATTGGTCAAAGGGCCGACTCCATGAAAGTCCTTTTTGTCGGAGACGGCCGCCACGACATCGGCCCGGCGGTATTCGGGCCTCATCCACGACCCGCAGCCGGTGTGGTGTCCGCGCTGTGCCGCCGGATCAATCCGCGGATTTCAACTGACAGTGTTTCACTTGCATGGCGGGATATTGCCACGCTGAACCGGTCCAAGCGGGGACTGGAACACAAGGTCATCGCCGCCAAGGAACTGGCCTTGCGGCACGGCTGCATCGGGACAATCGCCGTTGTCGACCGCGACGGTCCAAAGGGAGCCGCCCGTATTGATGATCTGCAACATGGCCGGTCGCGGTCGCATGCCAACGATTCCGCCGTTCACCCGATTGCCGTTGGCATGGCCGTCGAATCCATAGAGGCTTGGACGCTCGGTGACCCTCAGGCGATTGCGAATGTTTTGGGAGTCAGCGTCGACGAAGTCCGCCAAATCTACCGCGAGTCCAAAGTCGAAGAGTTCCACGAGCAGAGCGGCAAGGCCGAACTTCGCCCAAAGGTAATCTTGAAGCAAGTAACCGACATGAAGCACCGCCTGCCGGACGTTGGGTTTCGCTTGGAAGTCGCGAACCAAACCGATCTCGCGACGTTGGAACGAAATTGCCCGAACGGGTTCGCACCATTCGCGGAAGACGTCAGACGGAACTTTTCGACAACGTAACTGTGTCACCGGTAAAGAGATTTCCTCTGCAGGTTCAACCACAGAACACACTGTTCCGGTGATACTCCAAGAACTCGCTCGCTGGTTCGGCGAGTTTATCCGGGAGTCGGATGCAATGTCCCTCGAACCGCTGGAAGTTCTGTTCGAGCGTTGGTTGCGGAAAGTAGCCGCGTAGGCGTTTGCTCAACACGACAGACAACTTTTCGTCGAGCGTGATGAGGCCCGAATCGAATGCGGCATCATGGAGGCTTGAGAGGCAGAGGCCGTTGCGTGGGTCGAGCCGTTCGTCTGGGAAGTCACTCCACGGCTTGATGTGGCTCGCGACCAGAAGCTGGGGCACGTTGACTCCGCTGATGCAGCAACGGCCACCGTACGCACACAAGATCGCCTGACGAAAGAACTGCTGACCGCGTCGGATTCGCACGCTCGCGACTCGCTCAGTCGGACCGCTCGGCTTCGACACTTGCCGAGATCGCTGGATTTGAATCTGGTCGTGCTGCTGAACGTCGATTTCCTGTTCGGCGTCGAGGTCGAACAGATCATTGAGCAATTGCTCGCTCTCGGGGCCGAGCGTCTTCACGTTGGACTGAAACTCATTCCACATTTCCTGATCTTGTCGCGACGCACCGGCCAGTCCCGCAATGCCGCGCTCCTTCTGAACCGGATCGAGCGACGCGAAGTTGCAGAGCTTCATCCCCAGACTGCTCGCAGTGCGTCCCATTTTCTTGGCGACGCTGACGATGATGGGGTTCGTCTTGTGCATTTGCCCGAACGGCAACTTGCAGTACAGATTGATCGCGATCAGCGTTTGCTCGCGAGTCCACTTCACGCTCGGTGTTCGACTTGCCATCGGATGCGTTTCCTGCCAGGTTGGTCGCGTCGCACAAACACGCCTCTGATCTGATGTGAGGTCGCGAACAATGAAACGAGGTTTCATTCCAAAACTCAACTCGGTTGATGCTGCCCAAATCCTCGATGGACCGGCCAGCAAGTGGCCGAGCAAGTTAGATGGTCGGGGAAGAATTGTATCGGACCACGCAGAGATGAGGGATTCGCACCGGAAGGAATCCGATGACTGACGTCTTCACCAAATCAAAGCGTTCCGAAGTCATGTCGCGCATCCGGTCGCGGGGGAATCGGGGGACCGAGTTGCGGTTGATGGCGGTCTTTCGCGCGCACGGGATCACCGGGTGGCGGAGGAATCGGCCCGTGTTTGGGCGGCCGGATTTTGTGTTTCCCGTCGAGCGGGTCGCGGTGTTTGTCGATGGCTGTTTCTGGCACGGGTGTCCCCGGCATTGCCGGGTTCCCGCCAGCAATGTGGCGTTCTGGCAAACGAAGTTCGCGGCGAACAAGCGGCGCGACCGGCTGGTGACTCGCACGCTGAGGCGGCTCGGCTGGCGCGTGGTGCGGATTTGGGAGCACGCGTTGACGGGCGATGCGGGCCGGGTCGCGGCGCGTGTGCGGCGGGTGCTCGATGCGGCGTCATGATCCGGCGGCCGGTCTGAACCGGACCGTGCCGCAAGCCTGCGAACTTTGGGAGTGCTCCGTCTTGACGGATCTTTGGAATGCGGCCCGGCCGCTTTCTTTGG
>JANMLE010001788.1:0-1471 GCA_031372385.1 Planctomycetota bacterium
CGATAGGGTGGATGCGTTGTCGCAAGCGACGCGGATGTGGCGTGCTAGTGACTTTGGGGTACGTCGACTTTCGCTCCGCATGAGGACGTTCTTTCGCGGAGCGAAAGACGACAATCGCGACGGAGTGTTCAGTGCCGATCCCTACTTCTCGGCCAGCAGTTCCGCGATCCGTTTCCGCAGGAACTCTTCCCCTTTGGCTCCCTCCCAGTTCAGTTCGCCGTACCACCAGTTGCGGACGCGGCCCTGCTTGTCGATCAGGTAGACGCTGGGCCACATGTTGTTGCCCCAGGCCTTCCAGTTTTCGGATGCGCCGTCGAAGACCACGGGGTATTCGATCTTCCGCTCGATCACATTCCGCCGCAGGTTGTCGAGCTTTCGTTCGCTGTCGGTCTCGGGGGTTTGAATGCCGATGATGGTCACGCCGTCTTTGGCGAACTTCTCCTGCCAGCCCTGGTAGTGCGGCAGGTTGCGAATGCAGTTGATGCAGCCGAAGGCCCAGAAGTGGACGACGACCACCCTGCCTCGCAACTTCTTGAGCGTGATCGGTTCCGAGTTGATCCACGCGGTGACATCCCGCAGTTCGGGCGCCACGCAGCCGACCTGCACCACCCGGCTGAGATCGAACGGCTTGCCGAGCAGGTTGCCGTACTCGGTCTGCTGCTTGGCGGACAGGACATCGCTGAAGCGCTTCGACTCGGCGGTCCGCAGCTTGCTGCGCGCCTGTTCCTGACTGGCGGCGGACTGGCTGGCGATCGTTTTTTCGACCGCCTCGCGTTCCTTGGTGGCATCGGCCAGGACGGTCTTCAACTTTGAAACCTGTTCGGAAGAGAACTTCAACCGCTCCGCGATGTCGAGTGAAACCAACGCCTTCCAGCCGCGCGCCTGCAGGATGATCTGGTCGAGCCGTTCGATTTGAGTGGCAGTCAGATCGCGCTTCAGCCGCAGACGCAGGGTGGTGAACAGTGAGTCCAACTGCGCGGCGCATTTCTTCGCGGGGACGTCACGCAGTTGCCAGAACGATTCATCGACCTCGGCGATGGCCGCCTGCACATCGCCAACCTGCTTCGGCTTCAGTCCGAGTTCGGCGTGGACCGAGGGATCGCGCACGAGGGCGAGTGTCAGGTACGGGACGGCCGGAATCTCGGGGGGCACCTCGTCGGTAGGGGATTTTGGCTCTGATTTGGCTGCGGGCTGCGGAGGTGCCGCCGTGCAGGCCGGTTCACCCGGCACGATGAATCCCGCAAGACCGAAACTGACCAGACAGACGGACGTGACCAACGTGATTCGCATGTGACGCCTCTTCAACAACGTGTTGAAAAACTCGTGGAGGACGATTTCATCGTGCTTGCTTCCCGCAGAAAACGGGGACAGTGGCAACGTACCCGAATTCATCGGGAAAGAGCACGTTGAAAACGTGCTCCCCCTCCCTTTTCCGTGCTCCACTTCCTTTTTCAACGGGCTCCTCATGCCG
>JANMLE010001819.1:0-1174 GCA_031372385.1 Planctomycetota bacterium
GGAAAATCTTCGCGGCGCGCGAAGAAACAAAACGTTAGTAGTACGGATGGGCACAGATAAGACGAGGAGCGAATGGGGCATCTGCCTTGGTATTCTTGTCCCCTCTCCCCCGGCTTTGTGGGGGAGAGGGTTAGGGTGAGGGGGCCGAGTGTCAGGACGACGCACTTCGGAAAATCTTCGCGGCGCGCGAAGAAACAAAACGTTAGTAGTACGGAAAGTCACGGAAGTGGAGGGGCTGCACAACTCGCCGTCTGTCACTGCGATTGTTGGGCAGGATGAGATTCTTGGGAGCTGTGCGTGTTTCGCATCCGAGAATGGCCGACGAGAGTCAACGATCTTTCTGCCTCTCTCTTTCTGTCTCCTTCTTTCTGTCCTGACACGACAGGGAGACAGAAAGAGAGAGGCAGAAAGATGAACACCGATGACGACTTGGTGAACTCTCGGAAGTAACAGATGCACAGCCCCTGACACGCAACTTCTTGCTCTTCTTTCCTTCCGTGACTTTCCGTGTTTTCCGTGGTGAATGATCCGAATTGGACGCAGACGCGACGCGGCAACAGTGGCCGGATAGACTACCCGCCGCAATTCGTGGGTGGACTTCGCGCGCCGCCCGGCCATCGTTCGCGTTCAACCAGTAAACGTCACCATGTCGATGCGATGCACCATCGTGCTGGGGTTGTTGTTGTCGGGCCTTGTTCACAGCGCGACGCTGGCTGCCGCAGACAAGAAGGGGCCGCCCAACATCCTGTTCCTCTTCTCGGATGATCTCACCTGCCAGGCGATCAGCGCTTACGGTGACAAGCGGCGGTTGTTGGAAACGCCCCACATGGATCGGATCGGTCGCGAAGGGGTGCGGTTTGACCGCTGTCTCGTGACGAACTCGATCTGCGGGCCGAGCCGGGCGACGATCCTGACCGGGAAGTACTCGCACAGGAACGGCTTTTACAACAACAGCAACAGCCGCTTCGACAGCAGTCAGCAGACGTTTCCGAAGCTGTTGCAGGCCGCGGGTTACTCGACAGCGGTGATCGGCAAGTGGCACCTGATCAGCGAACCGACCGGCTTCGACCATTGGCACATCCTGCCCGGACAGGGGGTGTACTACAATCCGCCGATGAACGACAACGGCAAGCAGGTGAAGCACGCCGGCTACACGACCGACATCATCACCGAC
>JANMLE010000244.1:0-2542 GCA_031372385.1 Planctomycetota bacterium
AAAGGGACGGATGGGACTCGAACCCACGCGCGAGGTATAACAGCCGCCTGCCCGTACCAGCACGGACTCCACCGCAAGCAGTGTGGGCAGTGGATAGTGAGTCGTGGATAGCCAGAGGAAGAGTGCGATCTCGTCGTCTTCTCCGGCTTTCCACTATCCACTATCCACTACCCACTTCCTCAAGCACCCAGCGGGAGTCGAACCCGCACATCCGCCCTGGCGAGACGGTACGCTGCCGCTACGTCATGGGTGCTTTCATCCTGGCCGAATTGTCAAAGAGCGAGTCGTCCATCGCGCGAACACCGTTCCTATTCAGAACAATCGTGATCGCGAACGAAAAAGCACCGGACCACCGAAGCGGCGGTGCCCGGACTCGAACCCACGTTGCCGCATTACGGGTGCGGTGTCTTGGCCGCTACACGACCAGTGCGATTGAAAAGGCGGAAGGATGAATCACGGCCCGCCGTTTTTCATTCATCCTTCATCCTTCCGCCTTCATCCTTCCAAAGTGGGGCCGGAGGGATTCGAACCCCCGCCGGGCGAGGTAAAAGCTCGCTGTGCTGCCGTTACACCACGACCCCGGATGAGGACGTGGTCACGTTTGTCTGGCAGGTCGTGTTCCATGACGTTCTCCTTGCTCAATCGCTCGGGACGGAGTTGAACCGTCGCTCCCGCCGTATCAGCACGATGTGCTTCCGTGACACCACCCGGCGGCTGAGTTGAGAGTCGAGGGTCAAGAGCCGAGAGCCAGCCAAGACCCGCCGTTGGCGATCTTGTTCTCTGGCACTCGACTCTCCCCTCTCGACTCTCCACTCGTCATTGACCCGTGTGGGATTCGAACCCAACCTGGCCAGCTTGCCGCTTTCGAAAGTTGAAATGGGCTCGCAACCTCACCAGAAGTTGAACGGGCCAGAAGTGAAAGGTGGAAGTATGAAGGCGGAAGGATGAATCACCCCGCTCGGGTGATCCGTTTATTCATCCTTCATCCTTCCGAATTCATCCTTCTTCACGTGGGCTGGAAGGCGCTCGAATCGTTCTCTCCAGGTCTTCAGCCAGGCGCCCGTGTTCATTTCGTACTGGGCGTCTCAGCTACCAGCCCATACTGAATTCGTATTTCCGCCAGGTGCGGCAGTGTTCGTCATTTGCCTTCGGCAAAACGAGAAAGCCCGGTGTCCTTTGCGTGACACCGGGCTTTTTGAAAGCTCGCGGAGGCTTAGAGCCGATGTCACGGGCGCAGGGGATACGGGGATTCCCCGCTACGCAAACCTGTACTCCCGGAATTACCGGCAATCTGATGCCGGAACTGGGGACGCACGGGTTGCGCTGCGAACAGGTTCGCCCCGGTATTCGATTTACCGGTTGCAAACCACCTCGTACCGCACTGATCGCAATCGAGCATCAGCCGTGAAAGCATCATGATCCGCAAGACCTGTGAAGCGGGGCTCTTCCTGAAGCTGGACGGCAACGATGAACGCCATCGCCGTTACCGTAGAGATGCGCGACGGCGGGAAAATGTTCGCATCTTTCTTGGACGCTGGAAATATTTTCGCGGATCGCTCCTGTGCCCACTGCGAATGGGGCTCGAATACCAACAGCTCCGGGCCCGACGTCCGGCGACCTTCAGCAGGTCAGCGTTGACGTGGACGATCTGTGGCTCGCCGTTCCAGTCGGCGGGAATGGACTTCCTCACGTGGTTCTCTTCGAACCGGATCAGACCGTCGATCCGGTTCGGTCTGAAGGCGATCGGAACTGGACGACCGGAATCATCGGTCCCAGTTCGACCAGCCACTTCGGGGAAATCCACGCCGTCAGTGCGACACTGGAATTGAAGGTGGCCAGCTCAAGAAAGTTGCCCCGATTCTATTCACCGTCGCTGGCGACCGCATCCTCGTCGACACATCATGCCGGGCCTGCCCGCGGGGTGGCTCGGCAGCTTTTTTCTTGAGCCGTTGTGCGGAATCCGCCGACAGTCGAGTTCATGCTGACGCAGTTCCAACGCAGTGATCGGTTCGCTCAACGGACAACACCGAGATGGCCCAAAAACGCAAATCCGCAATGGCAACTCCAAGTCGGCCATCTGCGGCCGTCATCAAGGCGGCGGTGGCCCGATTGATTGCGAACTATCGCCTCGGACAGCCGTTGACGCGGGGCACCACTCCGGACCCCGCCGAGTTGCAGCAGGATGCCGCGAAATATCCGGGGGGGTCGGCTATTCCAACCTGCGAAAGATGCAGCAGCTTGCAAGCACGGTGACGAAAGTGAATTGGGCCGGGCTAATGAAACTCCGGTTGAAGAAAACCGGATTACCGCTGACGTGGGCGCATCTGGTCGTTCTGGCTTCGGCGCTCAAGCTGGAATTGATGCAGACGGCGACGCAGACGGCGAACGAGGGTTGGTCATCCGACAACCTGAGACGGCACCTGCAACGGGCCACCGGCAAGGGAAATCGGCGGCCCGGTACCGGGCGAACGATCAATACGCCCGGCAGCATTGCCGAAGGGCTGCAGCAGTTGTTCGTACTACTAAACCTACAGCGCTAACC
>JANMLE010001909.1:0-1508 GCA_031372385.1 Planctomycetota bacterium
GAAACCCGCGGAGGACTTGCCCAAGGCCCACGATGTTCCCGTCACAGCCCCCGAGAAACCGACAGCGCCAGACGGGAAGCCGGTGGGCGCGTCCGGCGAGAAGCCCAAAGATCCGGAGAAGCCAGAACCACCAAAGGGAATCGACACCATGACGTGGGCGGTCCTGGGCGCTTGTATTCTGCTGGGAATCGGAGCCATCGTCTGGGGGCTGTTCAAAGTGAAGTCCAAGCACAAGGCCAAATCATTCGGCACGGCGACAGCCAAGGGACCGGTCTCGTTCAGTGGAGTCACCCTTGGCGACGCGCTGCCACCGGCGACCTTTGTCGCCCCCAAACCGAAACCGCGTCCCGCAGCAACGTCCGGTGGTGCGACCGCGGGTGCTTCGGCCGGAACCAAACCGGCCACCAAGCCGGCTGCGAAACCGGCTGCTCCCGGTGCGGCAGGCACCGCGGCCCCCAAGCCCAAGCCGAAACCGCCGTCTCCACCGTCCGCCAAGTAAGCATTCAGATCCGTTCCAACATGCCCGCTGTGATTCCAACTTTTTGCAGAACCGACCGCATCCGGTCAGGAGCACGATCCATGACACGTCAGACTTGGGCCATCGCCACGGTGGCCGTTCTCGCCTGCACCCCGCTGTTTGCCCTCGACACCTTCGTCAAGAAGAGTGACGGGAAGTCGGTGACCGGTACGATCACCGACATGTCCAAAAACGAGATCAACGTGAAGAAGGCGGTTGGTGAACCCGAGGTGATTCAGGCCAATGACGTGGCCTCCGTCAACTGGGGTGACGGCGGCCCCGAACTGCGCCTCGGCTACACCGACGAAAACGGCGGCAAGCTCGACACCGCGCTCACCCGCTATGCGAAAGCCAAGGCGGACGCCAAGAACCCCAGTGAACATCTGAAGGCCGAGTTCGACTACATCATCGCCCGCGCCAACGCGCAGGCGGCCCTGAACGATCCGTCCAAGGCGGATGCCGCCATCAAACAGTTGCTGGCGATCCAGAAGCTGCGGCCCGAACACTTCCGCTACTACGAATCGATCAACATGCTCGGCCAGGTTCAACTCTCCATGAAGGACTTCACGGCGGCGCGGGCGACGTTCGATCAACTCGCCAAGTCCCCTTGGAGCGACTATAAGCTGCTGGCCAAGATTGCCTCCGGCCGGATCTACGTCGCCGAAAACAAACTCGACGAAGCCGCCAAGGAATTCGAAGCCGCTGCTGCTGCGGCGACCAACAGCGCGCCCGATCAGGCACGAAAGTACGAAGCGATGCTGGGTCAGGCCCGTGCCTTGATCGCGCAGAGCAAATTCGAGGACGCTCTCAAGACCCTGGAACTGGTCACGGACAAGGGGCCGGCCGACGAATCGGCACTCCAGGCGGAAGCGTATGTTTTGCAGGGAAACGCGCTGCAGGCGCTGGGCCGGATGAAGGAGGCGGCGCTGGCCTACTTGCATGTCGACATCCTGTTCCCGCGGGAAACCGCGCTGCATGCGGAGGCGCTGTA